>JBIKPL010000214.1:0-5304 GCA_044357485.1 Cytophagales bacterium | reverse complement strand
GGATTTAATGATTTTAAGATTGTTTCCCAATTACTTTTAACTACCACATCCTATCATCCTTTAATCCTTTCATCCTAATTCAGACAATTAATACCTTTTGTCTGAATTAAGATTTTTAGGATTTAATGATTTTAAGATTGTTTCCCAATTACTTTTAACTACCACATCCTATCATTCTTTAATCCTTTCATCCTAATTCAGACAATTAATTCCTTTTGTCTGAATTAAGATTTTTAGGATTTAATGATTTTAAGATTGTTTCCCAATTACTTTTAACTACCACATCCTATCATCCTTTCATCCTTTCATCCTAATTCAGACAATTAATGAATGTTTAGTGTATTGATATCGACTTCCTCGCCGTCGCATCTCAATTGTTGTTCGCTGGTTCACGTCCGATGTCGTTAAGTTAAGCACTAAAACCAGTGTTGAATGTTGAGTGTTCTTCACCTGCCATCTTTAAATTACTTAACACTAAAAACTCAACACTTAGCACTCTCTCAATTTTCTTAATTTAACGACAACTGGTTCACGTCTTTGACCTAGACCAACGATTCGTTTGAAACGCTAAAGGTTATTGTCTCTGCCAGCTTCTAATTTCATACTTTTAAACTTGGTACACGTCACCACTGCGTTCAGACGTGCACCAGCGAACCGAAGTTTACGATGGGCTAAAGGGGTGAAAGTTGTTTCAAATTAACTTCGGACGACAGTAATAAAATATATTGATTTATAGTTAAATCCAGATTCTCAAAGTTTAATTGGAATACTTTTTTGTTTCAAACCAAGTATACCCCTATATAGAACCTTAAACTTATCTTGGCGATAACAATATAATTTTAATAGACTAAAATACTCACTCGTCACAATATTACTTCAACTCTATAAGCTTGTATTGTTTGTTTTTATTTTCCACTTTAAATAATTTATTAGCACACTTTAAATACTTTGTATCGTCTTTAAATGGTAGCGGTATCGCATTTTTATATGAGCAAAAGACGCACCTTTTATATTTGGTAATAATTAATGTGTCTCCTTTATATTTATACTTTTTGAGTAATGTAATTTCTGCTGAATTCTCTAGATTAGAGGATAAAAAAATATTACCTTTTTCATTGCTGTAAAAAGCTATCGACGGGTCATTATCCTTTTCTTTAAATCGTGTAGAATAACAACTCATCATAAATCCTAATCCTAAAAAAACTATAAATTTTCTCATATTATACTATAGGTCTGACACTACCAAAACTTCCATTTATTTTTTTTCTCGGCTTTTAATAAAATTTCACTAATTAATTCGTCACTTGCATCAACGCTATGCAGTATATTTGTAATCTCGTCTTTGTTATTGGCTTTAACAGCAGCATCAAAAGAGGGTAATAATTTCTTAAAATCTAATTCCTCTCTAATATATGCCTCGGAACCAGGTTTGCTAAAAGCCCCATGAAATAATTTATCATAATTATTATTTTCTTCTTCAATACGATCATTCATAAACACATAAAGGTCAAATAATGTTTTTATACCAGCCTCGGCATATTCTTTGAAATAATCAAAATATACATATTGTTTATAAGCCTCATTATAAATTTCTGCTATCATTTCTTTTGACAGATATTGCCTTAATTCCGGTCTGTATAATTTATAAAGTAATTTTTTATTTTTATTAGAATAGGAGTAGCTTAACATCAAAAAATGAACTGCTTTTTGATAATCGTTTTCTATAAAAGAAAAACACTCTCCTAACTCAATACAAATCAATGAATTAAAATGATCAACAGGTTCTGTATTCACCATTTCAGAAACATATGCAATTAAATCCTTATTGGTAATACCCCCCGTGTACCAGTTAGATAACATTACATAAGCAACAAAATGCTTTTTAGTTACCCTTTCTCTTTTATTACTATATAAATAATCAAAATAGTTTAATCCGAATGTGAACATTACATCATCAGACAAACCACCCAAAACTATGTAGTCAATATCCACCTCTCGTTTATATTCAAAAGCGATATCACTGAGTTCGCCGTGTTTTTCATCAGTAAACACAATCACACGACGAGATTCCATATTTAGTAGGTTCAGAAAATTATTAAAAATAGCTACTACTTTCTGATCTTTAATCCGATAATTTTCACTCTTAGACTCTTCTTTTAATAAAGGCCAATAATTCAACAAATCTTTTATTGAATTTTCCAGAATTTCAAACTTTGTATGTATGTCCATCCTCTAACATTAACGATATTAAATTCATAATTACCAAATGGCATTGATCTTAATGATAAACCCTATCCAAGAGTGCGTAAAAAGATGTTTATTCAGCATAATTGGACTAAAAATTGTTTCATTTGTCTCAAAATAATTTTTGACATTTTTTAAATGGATATTTTTCAATATCAATTATTTTAAATATTGTTTCTTCACATTTTATATACTTAACATGTTTTTTTAGAATTAATTTATCATTCACTTTATGGAAAAACAATGATCTTTTAAAATTTATAATAGCTGTATCTTGATTATATTTTACGGATGGATTATAAACAGCATCTATCCCGTTTAAATTTACCAATTGTATTTCATCCTGTGTTATAAATATTATGTCTACTGTTGGGTCTTTCACGTTTTTTACTGTTTTATTGCTATTGAATGAAAGACAAAAAATTCCTACTAAAGGAATAAATAATAATTTAATCATAAACATATCAATTAGTGTCTGAAGAAAGTTAAATAGCTTGCAATTCTCGCAGGAGTGTTAATTGGAAACATGAATGGATGTGAAACAATTCTGCTTCCAGTGGTGTAATTGAAGGAATTTCTTGCAAATCCTGAACAATTGTATGAAGGTGACCAATTGACATTTTTAGGGTTTGCCGTAAATTTATCAAATCTCATCTTTTCTGCGAAACTAATTTCTCTTGTATAGGAATGTGTATAAGTACGATTTAAATGATTGTCATATATATAATCAGTCCAAAATTCTGTTCTAGTTGATTCTGGGTTAAATGAATTTACAGCATTCCCATTTAAATCCCGATTTCCCCAGGTTCCATAGGAATGATTTTCTCCTTCCAAACTTTCCGTTTCAAGCCAAGAATGGCCTCTCATAGAACCCTCTCCTGAATCATCTGTATAAATAGTCATTTTACCCCAAATTTTATTATTTCCACTTTCTGGTAATTCACCTGTCCAAAAACTCCTATCATCTATATAAGCATCTATCCCTCCTACAATTCCACCTAATATTCCACCAGAAATCCCTCCAATTATAGCGTCATTAATTCCTGCATCAAACATTTCTCCTACATTTTATTCTGAATTGCGGCATTTCCAAATCCGGTAACAAAACCACCACTAGCCCCAGCTCCAGTACCAATTGTCATTCCGGAAACAAAGCTTGAAGAAACAACCATTGCAGTTGATGAACTAGCAAAACCCTTGCAAAATCTCCTCCTGCAACCGCATTTGCCCGGCACCTACGATAATTCGAGCAGTAGTTTGTTTATGGTATAGACAGATTTGGTGTTTTTAAAATAGTACCAGTATCAGGCAGTCCATTATATCCATGTACCTCTGCTTCTTTAAAATTATCGTCATTCATTTTAACTTCAATAAAAAAAGTATCTCTTAAATTTATTTTTTCCCATCGAAATATATATTCTTCATCAAGACTTTGTCGAACATATGGACCTCTATAGCCCCTTGTATCAATTGAAGCATCTTTTGCAAAATTTTTATATTCATATATTGCATATTTATATATACTATCAAAGCTTTGATGAAATATATTATATATAACATTGGCAAGCGTTATTGTAATTATTATAATAATATAATATTTTGATAGTTTCATATTGCTTATTTTAAAGTTGCTTTTCCTGGTATCCATATTATATATCCTTGACCACTTCCATTCACTAAGTTTCCAGCCATAGTTGCTACATTTCTAATAAAAGTTTTAGATGACCATGGTTTTATATCAAAATCATAAATATCATATCCAGGTTTCACACGAACTTGATTATTGCCCAAATATTCAAGAGTAATATTTCCATATACCAAAGCATTATTAGAGCTTGAAAAGTATTTTCCATCCAAATTAAATGATTTAAAATCCCCAATCTTGCTAAAATCAGAAGTACTCACTTTTCTCAAATCTAAACTATTTATATCAATAATTAAGGATTCTCCATTACCATTTCTATACCAATATCTAGCTTCACGAAAAGTTAATTTCCCATCAACATCTGGTCTAGTATCACCTCCATGACTCATTACATGGCTCATCGCATGATTTAACCCAACTACAATCGCTCCCTCTACAAACCCCCTTGCAAAATCTCCTCTAGTCGTTTGCAAAGAGGATTTTAGTAGTGGCGTTTCCAACGCCAGTCAAAATTAGAAAATACTTCATGTGCCAAATCCTTTAATCCTGTTATTTCATACTTTTAAACTTCGTACACGTCACCACTGCATTCGGCCGTGCACCAGCGTACCGAAGTTCACGATGGGTTAGCGGGGAAATTTATAGTTTTAATTTTTTTTAAAGTTTTAATTATCAAATAAATGAAAGTTAAAATGAGTAGAATAATTATAATTTTTCTAACTAAAAAAAATCTTGTAAAATAATATTGACTTTTATCAAGGTCAATATATTTATAATCAGGTGGTATCTTTTTTCTTTTTACAAAATCAATACCATGAATTTCTGCTGTTATTAACTTATTATTAACATCTTGTACTTTTATGAGAAATGAATTATCCTTAAATCCATATCCAATAATTTTTTTAACTATTACCTTATCTTCCTTACCTGAACTTAGTTGAACAAATATGGAATCGAATGGTCTAACTAAATGCCCTCCCATATCATTTTCTTTAATAATAATTCCCTGATAACCAAGATCACTACCAGCATAAAGAACAGAATACATAGGAGGTATTTTGCTAGTGATTAAACCAAAGCCCTGACCATAGTAATACGCTTTATTGTCAATATAAAGAAAGGTTAATACTAGAAGTAAAAGGCAAACAATTATCTTTTTCATTTTTAATATTATTTTATATTAGTGCCAATTGGATAACCAGGATTTGTATAAGATATTTTATACTGCCAAGGCTTATAGCTGTATGGTGTTCCCCCTGGTTCAATATTTAAACTTATTGGATCCCAGAAACCATCACGTATAAATGCATTAAAAGTTGTAGTACATGAAGTACGTGTACATGTTGTAGAATAATCAACATTGGTATCTCCTACATGAAAAGTTAAAGAAGTCATATCTACATCAAATGTATATG
>JBIKPL010000213.1:0-5309 GCA_044357485.1 Cytophagales bacterium | reverse complement strand
TATTGGTATTAAAAAGGGCTGCCGAGGAGTGTCTTGGTTGGTTTTAATTGGTATAGGTCTTGTGTTTTTACTCGATGAAATGAGACCAGATTTGAATGTGTTTAATTTTGTTTGGCCTGTGTTTATTATCGGTGCGGGGATTTATTTAATCATCAAAGCGATGTTAAAACCCAAAGCCAATGATGGTAATTGTTACCATGCCACCATGAAAGAAGAATCTACTTCAGAAGATGTGTTGAATTCCATCACCATATTTAGTGGGGTTAAAAAAAATGTATTGTCTAAAAATTTCCAGGGGGGCGACATCGTTTCTTGCATGGGGGGAATTGAAATTAATCTTGCTCAAGCAGATATTCAAAGTACTGTACAAATTAATGTTACGCAAGTGTTTAGTGGAATTAAGATTATCGTACCTCCACATTGGGTTATTAAATCAGAATTAGTATCTGTTTTGGGTGGTTTTCAAGACCGACGCCCGCAAGGAAATGTAAATTTAGACCCCAATAAAGTGTTAATCATTAAAGGATTAAATTTGTTGGGTGGTATTGATATTAAATCATATTAAAATACTAAAGATGGATTGGTTTATCGTAAAAAATGTATTTCAAATTGTTACAGGAGCAGGGGTTCATCGTCCTCAATTTGAAGAACGAATGGTTTTAATCGAAGCTGCAACAGAAATGGAAGCTTACCATAAAGCTAAAATAGTAGGCAAAAAAGCAGAAGATGCTTTTGTAAATGTGTCTGAAGAACTTGTGACTTGGACGTTTATCAATACTGCACAAGTACACTTGGTCGCAAATTTAGCCGATGGCGTAACCCTTTGTGTGAGAACAGAAGAACCTGACCATGTTGCCGATTACCTACGATGGGTAAATGAAGGTCAAGCGTTTGAATTACAACCCATTTAAATCGTATCGTTTTGTTTACAATTGCCAGGTTTAGGATTATCTTTTTATTGGTCAGTATCTTTTGGATGATTTTCCATCAATACCTCCTGTCTTTGTTTGGGATTAGTTTCGGTATTGCCCTCGCAGATAATTTAATTTTTAATGGCCTATTGATGATTAATTGTTTTTTGGTCAGCAATCTATTTCATTACTATAGACCAGAAAAGGAGAAGTTTATTTATGTGTTGTTTCTGAGTATGTTTTTGGCTGCTTTTTGGGTTTTGTTTAGCAAATGGCTCGTCTTGCATTTTATCACTGTTGATGCCTTGTATATAGATTTGCTACACAAATCATTGGCAATGAGGTTTGTAAATGCAACATTATTAGTGTCTGTGATTGGTTTTACTAGTCAATTGTGTTATAAGTTTGAAGATCAATATGAACAATTACAAAGAAATGAGGATGCCGAAAAGCTGACAAGGGATGCAGAGTTATTTAAATTAAGGCAACAATTGCAACCCCATTTTTTGTTCAATAGTCTTAATTCTGTAAGTGCTTTAATTGGCTCAAGACCTGAAGAAGCACGTAAAATGATCCATCAATTGTCTGACTTTTTACGAGGTACCCTGAAAAGAGAAGATGTGCCTTTTGTAACCTTGTCGGAAGAGTTAGACTATTTATCACTTTATTTAGACATTGAAAAAGTAAGATTCGGCCATCGATTAGCCACTCATTTTTTAGCGAATGATGATGCAATGACAACTTTGATTCCTCCAATGCTTTTGCAGCCTATTGTTGAAAATGCAATTAAATTTGGCCTCTATGATACGGTTGACGATGTGATTATTACACTTGAAGCAAAGCTTATACATCATGATTTGCATATTAAAGTCAGTAATCCATTTGATCCATCAACCGCTTCTCCTAAATTAGGTATCGGGTTCGGCTTATCAGCCATCAAACGACGATTATTCTTGCTTTACCATAGACACGATTTATTAACGACGACCAGTGACGAAAATGTTTTCTCAACAAGTATCTTAATTCCCCAACAACATGATTAAAGTAATAATTATTGATGATGAACCATTAGCACGTTCCCTATTAAAAGAGTATTTGATAGACATAAAAGATGTTCAGGTAATTGATGAATGTGGCGATGGTTTTGAAGGTGTGAAATCAATTATGTTGCACAAACCCGATTTGATATTTTTAGATGTGCAAATGCCTAAAATCAATGGGTTTGAAATGTTAGAATTGTTGGATTATGTACCTGCCGTAATTTTTACAACTGCTTTTGATCAATATGCTATCAAAGCATTTGATGCTCATGCCATTGATTATTTGCTGAAACCTTTTGGCAAGGAACGTTTAGAAAAGGCCATAAAGAAATATTTAGATACAAGCGTAGGACAAGCCAGTCGAGAAAATACATTGGCTTTAGTGGAGGAGTTTGCGCCTTCACCAGCGCAAAGTCAGCGTGTGGTGGTTAGGATAGGAGGGAAGATTAAAATTATTCCAATTCAGGAAATTTCTTATTTAGAAGCCGATGACGATTATGTAAAAATTCATACCCATGAAGGTTTTTTTCTTAAAAATAAAACCATGGCCTTTTTTGAAAAGGTCTTAGATGCAGACCAATTTGTGCGCGTTCATCGTTCTTATATCTTACAAATTTCCCTTATCACACGTATCGAGCCCTATGAAAAAGATGGTCATTTGGCTATTTTAAAATCAGGACAAAAGATTCCAGTGAGCAAATCGGGTTATCCAAAATTAAAAGCAGTTTTGGGTTTGTAAGGTCCCTGTGGTTATTGTAATACCCTACCTGACAGCATAGCTTTGAGTGTTGAATTGCTGAATGACATCATTCGATAATTTATGTAGTATTATCTTTCGTAAGGGTTTTCAACTGCTTACTAATTTACATGTAAATATTTAGGGTATTCTTCCAATTTGGGACAATGTTACATATGGTAGCGTTTGTAAGCGTATAAATTTATGGTGTCAATTTTCCAAAATGGTTGAAATGTTGTTGCGGAATGATTGTATTCGATAAGCCATTACGTACGAAGTGTTATTTTTTGAATGGCTAAAAAGTGGGTTGATTTTAGTTTTGGCTTGTTCGTATGAATGCTTTGTACTTTGCTCTAAAATCTATATTTTTACACATGGGTAAAAGATTAATTAGAATTAATGTTACACAACTCACCACAGACACTGCTTTGTTTCTTGGAAAACAAGGGAGCATTGTTTTGAAAAATGGGAGCGTTTTTGTGGGTATTTTTTTAAAATATGAACAATCTATTCTTCAACTTCAAGATTTTGGACATCAAATTCATTTTTTCAATCTCGATGAAATCAATGAATTAGTGCTCGATCAAATAGCTACTTATTAACATGTTAAAGCAATTAACCATACAAAATTATGCCCTTATTCGTCAACTAGACATTTGTCCAAGTAGCGGATTAAATATTATTACCGGAGAAACTGGCGCTGGGAAATCGATTATGTTAGGGGCAATTGGTTTATTGTTAGGCAATAGGGCCGATAGTAAAGTGTTGTTTGATGAAGATCAAAAATGTTTTGTTGAAGGTGTTTTTGATATCAAGGATTATGCGTTACAAGAAATTTTTGAGGAAGAAGACATTGACTTTGACGATACCTGTATTATTCGTCGTGAAATAGCTCCAAACGGTAAATCAAGGGCTTTTATTAATGATACCCCAGCGAGAGTCGAAACCTTAAAGCGTATAATGGAGGTGCTGATGGATATTCATTCGCAACACGATACCCTTTTGCTCGGGTCTAATATTTACCAAACGCAATTGTTGGATGCCTATGCTGGAAATAGCCTACTTGTTTCGACTTATAAAGAACAATACAAAGCTTGGAAAAAGACAGAAAAGTATTGGATAACATTAAAAGAGGGGGCAGACGCTGCCCAAAAAGAACTTGATTATCAGCTTTATTTATTAAAAGAATTAGAAGAAGCACGACTTTCTGCTGGAGAACAAACACAGTTAGAAGAAGAGTTGAAAGTGCTGGAGAATGCAGAAGAAATTAAATCCAAATTGGTATATGCCATAGAGTTATTAAGTAATTCTGAACAAGCAGTGAATACCAATTTGAAAATGACCGTTGGTTATTTAGACCAATTGTCGAAGTTCGCAAACCATTATAGTGTATTAAAAGACCGTACCAATAGTGCTTTTATTGAGCTGAAGGATATTGTTGCAGAACTAGAAGATTTAGAAGGAACCATAGAAATTACCCCTGAAAAAATTGAAATTGTTTCGCAACGCTTAAGTGTAATTTATAAATTGCAACAAAAACATCACGTAAAATCCGTTGATGAATTATTGTCGATAGAAAATGATTTGCGTCAGAAAGTAGGTGCAGTATTGAATCTTGAAGACCAATTGGTGGAGGCCGCCAAAGAGGTTACACAAGCCAATGATTTATTGCTTGCTACGGGTAAAGCCTTGTCTGCGAAACGATTAATGTCTTTGCCTTTGATGGAGGACGAATTGAAAGTGTTATTGGGCGATTTAGGCATGAAGGAAGCTTATGTTACCATTAAGCAAGAGTCTATTGAGCCATCTAATAATGGTTTAGATAAAATTTCTTTTTTGTTTACCGCCAACAAAGGCGTGAATCCACAGGAATTAAAAACAGCTGCCTCTGGAGGTGAATTTTCAAGGTTAATGCTTGCCATAAAATACATTTTGGCAGATAAAATGGCAATGCCTACCATTATTTTTGATGAAATTGATACTGGTATTTCTGGAGAAATTGCCATCAAAGTGGGCCGTTTAATGAAGCAAATGACCCATAAACATCAAATTATTTGTATTTCACACATGCCTCAAATGGCTTCTCAGGCAGAAGCACATTACTATGTTTACAAAGACCATTCGGCTGATAGAACCATCAGTAAGGTGAAATTATTAACGGAGGAGGAGCGAATCAAAGAAATTGCCCAAATGATTGGTGGAGACCATCCAAGTGAGTCAGCTTTTCAAAGTGCAAGAGAGTTAATAGGTTAATGCATTGTTAAGGTCACGAGTCGAAGTCTTTTACCGGGTTCTTTGGTTACTTTACCGTATTATAATGGTTAATGTATGGAAATGTCCAAATGTTTTATTAAGATTACAGTATAGTTATTCAAATTAAAATATAAAATTATGAAACGTATCATTGTAGCATTATCATTATTAGCATTTGTATCCTCTGCATCAATGGCTGTAACTATTCAACAAGACGGAGAAAAGAAAGAATCTTGTTGCAAAAAAGACAAAAAAGAATGCTCAAAGAAAGACAAAAAAGAATGTTCTAAAGGTGAAAAGAAATCTTGCTGTAAAAAAGGAGATAAAAAATCATGCGATAAAAAAGAAACAGCAGATTCAACTAAAACA
>JBIKPL010000212.1:0-5312 GCA_044357485.1 Cytophagales bacterium | reverse complement strand
AGCAATTCGATTTGGGATGAATGGGACAGGTGGTGGAATCATTCTGACGTAGTAAATGATTTATCAAAAATGAACATTAATAGTCTGTATCATAGCTATTATCATCAGGAACAAGGTAAAGAATCAAAACCGACTTTTTTTCTTCAAAGAAATAGAGCAAAACCCTACCACATTGACTACATTTTTGCATCAAAAGAAATTGAAAACGGCATGACAAATTTTGAAATTGCGGACATCGAAAAATGGATAAACTACAGCGATCACCTGCCTATTATTTGTGAACTTCATAAATAATAAAACTGGAAAGACAATAAAAACTTTCGCCTCTAGTCTCGTTGCGAACGAGGACTAGTTTATTGGCGTTTCCAACGCCTTTCATTTTTTAATTAACGTTGTAAACGTTAAGCTCAACTTGTAAGGCTAAATTTTTTTTGTAAATTTAAACTAATGAAAAAGAACAATGAAATAGGATTAGAATTTGAGGTTGACAAGCTGACAAACTCAATAGAAAATGTAAAGTCTGGAGACAGCTTTACGACTGAAATTTCGTTGCTTACAAAATCAGAGCTTATTAATTTGACAAAGAAAAATGGTTGGAAATTTAATTGGGACAGCGAATTCAAAATTCCATCTAGAGAAACTTACAAATTAACGATTACTAATAATCCTAATATCATTCAAGGACTTGTAAGTTTAGAAGTTAAAAAAGATTATGTTTATATGCATCTAATAGAGAGCGCACCGTTTAATATTGGCAAAAACAAAACATACTTGGGTGTTCCAGGAAATCTTGTTGCTTTTGCATGTAAATTGTCTTTTCAGCGTGGTGGAGAAGGGTATGTTTCATTTCTCTCAAAAAGCAAATTAGTAGACCATTACAAAAAAACTTTAGGTGCAGTCAGAGTCATTGGAAACAACATGATTATTGCACCTGAAGAAGCATTAAAATTGACAAACAAATACTTTTAATAACAAATTATGGGACTAGTGAAAAAACCTCTTGAAATAGACTTTGTGGTAGACTCAAGACCATTAACCAAAGTTGAAGAGAAAGCAATAAGTGACTTTATTAATGCTGACAAGGAAATGCGACGATTAAAAAAACTTGGCCTAAAGTCGACAATTAATAGCAAAACAAAACATTCTGCTTGAAAAGCACAAATACTCATTATTGCACATTTGAACGCAGTGGTGACACGTAAACAATGGCTTAAGGAAGGTACAAAAGCTAAAAAACAAATCGTTTTGGTCTCTAGTAGTTTGCAATGAGGATTCTTGTATTGGCGTTTCCAACGCCTTTCATTTTTAAATTAACGTTGCAAACGTTAAGCCCTAAAATCCTCGTTGAAAACGAGGACTAGTTTATTGGCGTTTCCAACGCCTTTCATTTTTAAATTAACGTTGCAAACGTTAAGCTCTAAAATCCTCGTTGAAAACGAGAACTAGTTTATTGGCGTTTCCAACGCCTTTCATTTTTAAACTAACGTTGCAAACGTTAAGCTCTAAAATCCTTGTTGAAAACTAGGACTAGTTTATTGGCGTTTCCAACGCCTTTCATTTTTAAATTAACGTTGCAAACGTTAAGCTCTAAAATCCTCGTTGAAAACGAGGACTAGTTTATTGGCGTTTATAACACAAAAAAACATACTACTTTTAGAGGCGAGCCAAGCTTTATTCCCCAAATCCTAACTTTTTCAACAGGGCCTTGTTATTGGTTGCACGTCCTCTAAAACGCTTAAACAACACCTCCGGCGACTCACTATTGCCTTTACTTAAAATATTTCGTTCAAACGATTGTGCTACTTCTGCATTAAAAATGCCTTTTTCTTGAAACAACTCAAAAGCATCTGCTTCCAATACTTCAGCCCATTTGTAAGAATAGTACGCCGCAGTATATCCTCCTTGAAATATATGAGAAAAACCAGTACTCATACACTCATTTGGCAAGCGTGTTGTAAAGGCAAATTTTTCATTGATGGCATTTTCAAACGCCATCACATCGCCTTCAAAAGGTGTTTCCATGCTATGCCAAGCCATGTCTAAGGTCCCTAAAAACACCTGACGCAAAGTGCCTATACCACTCATGAAACTCGCACTTTTCTTGATGCGGTCGATGTATTCAGACGGGATAGCTTCTCCTGTTTCATAATGGGCCGCGAAGATATCCAAACATTCTTTTTCGTAACACCAATTTTCTAACATCTGAGAAGGCAATTCCACAAAATCCCATAAAACAGAAGTACCAGACATTGACGCATATTTTCCGTTCGCCAATAAACCATGCAAGGCATGACCAAACTCATGAAACAAGGTGGTTACTTCTGAGAAGGCCAACAACGATGGTTTCTCTGGTGTTGGTTTGGTAAAACTACACACAATGCTCACATGTGGCCTATAATCAATCCCTTTACGCACATACTGATTCCTGAAAGAAGTCATCCATGCCCCTGCTTTTTTGCCTTCTCTTGGATGGAAATCGGCATAAAAAATCCCGACAAAAGTGCCATCCATTTTCTTTACTTCATAAGCGGTCACTTCCGGATGGTAAACTTCTATCGACTTATTGGGGATAAATTCTAATTGAAACAATCTTTTAGCACATTCAAATACCCCTGCCACCACTTTTTCTAAAGAGAAATAAGGACGCAACAGTTCTGTATTGATGCTAAATTTTTCTTGTTTTAGTTTTTCACTGTAATAGGCAGTGTCGTAAGATTGAAAATCACTAATGCCATCTAAGGCAAATGCAAAGGCCTTTAATTCTTCAAAATCAACCTTCCCTTTGACGCTGGCAGGTGACTCAAAATCATGCAAAAAGGCTTTGACATTTTCAGGTGATTTTGCCATACGGTTTTCCAATATCATGGCTGCGATGCTTGGGTATGACAATAAGTTGGCTTTTTGAATACGCAGGTTTACTATTTTTTTAATAATACCCTGGTTATCATACTTGCCAACACTATTTTTTGCCCCTATCGCGGCTGTAATCTGTTTTCTAATCAACCTGTTTTTCGCATATTTAATAAGGGCAAAATAAGAGGTAAACTGTCCGGTAAACAACCATACATTGGCTTGGCCAATTGCCTCGGCTGCGGCCTTGGCAGAAGCAATATCGTCGTCGGGTAAGCCTTCTAAATCATGTACATCGGAAACTATAAACTGAAAATCATTGGTGGCATTGAGCACATTTTCACCAAATTCCTGGCTAAGTTTTGCCAAGGCTTCACTGTATTCTTTTAAAATGGTTTTTTCTTGATCAGGCAAATTAATCCCGCCTTTGAGATAGCCTTTGTAGACATCATGGAGCAATCGCGCTTCCTCGGAAGTCAACGTTTGTGGATCGGTAGTGGTATACACCGCTTCTACCCTTTTAAAATTAGCAATGTTTAAGCTTTTTTCTAAGCCAAAAGAAGTTAAATCAGCAATAACTTCGCGGGAATACACTTGCATTTCTTTGCTCGATTCCGCAGAATTGAGGTTAAAGAAAATGCTAGCGCACAAGTCTAATTTATCTTGTTCGGGACTGTCGTCATCAAAAACAGCAGCAAAAGTATTTACACCTTGGTCGGCACAATACGCTAAAAACTCAGTTCTGGCATTGGCTATTAAAATTGGAAAAGCCTCTTTAAAATGAGCAAGGGTAATTTGTTGAAAAGGAATGGTATTAAAAGGGGTATTGAAATCGGATTGTAATAATATATTTTGAGTTGACATGGCTTGGTACATCTAAATGGAAGTTCAAATATACTATTTGTTAAGTAAATATTAGGAATTGTTTTATCAATAAGCGGTTAAATGGACAATGATGAATGGGCTATTTTTTCTAGTGATCCAAAATCATTTACAAGCAAAGGCGTTAAAGCCGACGCCGGTTTGGAGAAAAGCAAATTTGTTTGTTATATTGGACCAAGGCAGTTGCATTAAAAAATTCAACAGGCAATATTTTCAATTTGACTACATCATCCAACCAATATCCCAATGAAATGAAGCATAGCCTATTGCTACCCGAAAAAATTTTAACGCTATTCATTCGTTCCAAATTCGCTTCTATCATTACTGCTAATGCCTATATTGCAAGCATAGCACTTGTTTTACTTGTGGTATTAAGCAGCTTTCCATCGTATGATGTATTTTTAGCCTCACCCGAAAAAAGTGAAGATTGGAAAGCTATTTTTCTTCAAATTAAAGCACCCTTTATAGACCATAACCACTTATACCAACATGGTTCACATGCAGAAAAACTAGCATTCAGGCTAATACCAGCACTATTGTTAAAAGCGACCCATGTTGACACGGTATTCAAAGCCATGCTCTTTCAATTTGCATCGCTCATCCTATTTTATTACAGCTTAACATGCTTATTTATCCAACTTTTTCAAGACAAAATCAAATGCTTTTACTACGCCCTACCAATTTGTTTTGTTATAGCAGGACATGTTTATTGCAGTGATATTGCAGGTTTTTTCGACACCCTTGCATTGTCTTTTTTATTAATTGCGTTGCGATATAGACACCACACCCTATTATTAATTCCTCTATTGCTAGCTTATTTTACCGATGAAAGGGCCTTAATTGTATCTCCACTCATTTTATTAATCAACCTTTTTGAAAAAGGAGCCATAAAAAACACAAAAGCGATACTTCATCAAACACTTTCAAAGCCCAATTTAATACTTGTATTATCATGGGTACTCTATGGCATCATGCGAATTGGCTTAGCGTATGCCTTTACACTACATACGGGTACCGGAGGCTTAACTTACTTTTTTGAACAAGGCTCAAAAACAGGATATACGCTATATATTGGCCTCGAAGGCTTTATCATCGCTTTTATGATGTCCGTTATGTATTTACTCAAAAAACGATACATCACCTTTACCTTATTAGTACTTTCTAACTTTACCTTGATTTTTATTGTATCCCAATCAGTAATTGATATCAATAGAAGTATGTCGTATGTATTGTTGTTGATTATTTTATTGATCATGATGCTAGACAAATTTTTCACCACCAACACAGTCAAAACCATCATTGCATGGACCATCTTAATCAATTTGCTTTATGATGATTTCTATCCTTTATTTGCCCAAGTCTATCGTATATATTTTTGATTTACCTGCCGTTCGTGACAAGCTGTGCCACAAACGAGAACAGGAAAACGCAATAGGGTTTAATTAGGGACTGAGAAATAGTTTATTTGTTGATTTTTAGAGGTGGTGCACTAGTTTGATTTAAATAGCATAGATAAGCTATTTATTTCGTAGGGCGTTCCCTTCGGTCGCGTGATCGGCACTCGCTATTTTTCTTGTGGT
>JBIKPL010000211.1:0-5329 GCA_044357485.1 Cytophagales bacterium | reverse complement strand
TGCTACTTCTTCGACTTCAAAATTGCTTCCATAGGGATGGTGAGCGCCAAAGAGTTTTTCTCTAAAAAGTCTCGAAGCCACAAAGGATGTTTTTTCTAGGTTTACTTTTAAGCCTTGGTTGGTAATATTTTTGAGGTTTACAAAATCTTGCTCTTTATATTGGCTATCTTGTATTAAATCGGCCACAAGCGCGATTAATGTTTTTAAATGTTTTTCGAGTGCATATAAGGTAATATTTATCCTGTCGGCACCATGGTTGAATTCAAGAAAAGCGCCATAATTGGCAATGAATTCAGCTATTGCTGTGGCGTTGAGTTTGCTAGTGCCTTCATTGAGCATTTTTAAAGCAAAATAAGATTGGCCTTTTTCAAGTTCGTTCCAAGTGCCAGCATTGATGATAAATTCAATGCGCACAATTTTTTGTTCCCCTAAATTGATGAAATGCACACCTGTTCCATTGCTTAAAGAATGGGAGTTTGCTTTTGCTAAACTGAATTTCTCCATTGCTTGAGGCATAGGAGGGGTTTTTCTATCTAAAGTCATGCCTATATTTTAAATGCAAAAAGCCCAGAATTTGTGCTGGGCTTTCAAGATTTGCTGTTTACTATTTTTTATTCTTTCACTGAATCGGTTGCCTTTTCAAAATTAAATGAAAGGGAGAATCTTAAGGTTTCAGCCAATGGATTGTTTTGTTCAAAGGGTACGAGATAGGCCACATCGAGGGTGAAAACTTGGTATTTTACACCAAAACCTGCGGTGATGTATTTTCTATTGCCTTTCATTTTGCTTTCATTAAAATACCCCCCACGAATGGCAAATAAGTTATTGTACCAATACTCAAGACCTGAAGAAATGGTGATTTCTTTTAACTCTTCACTTATTCCTCCTGGCGCATCAGAGAAAGAACCAAACATACCACTTAGTACCCCATCACTAGGAGCCTTACCGGCAACAATTACGTTTGTTCTGTTGCCAAATTGGTCAACACCGTATTGTGGTGGGGTTGGTACCATTAATTTGTTGGCGTCAAGTGAAAATACGATTTTGTTGTATGGGTCTAATTCATGTGTAAAAGAAGTCCCCAGTCTTAAATTGGTTGGAATAAAATCTTTTTGACTTTCATTGGAGTAAGATATTTTAGCCCCAACATTCGATAAATTTGCCCCTAAGGCCAAGTTGTTTTTAGTGCCTTTGATGTTGATTGGTTTTGTATAAAAATAACCTACATCAGCCGCTACGGTTTTTCCAGCCGCAGCGGGTTCCGTACCTGAAGAGGTAGAAATACTGCCGGCAAGGTTTGAATAGATGAATTTTAGAGAAACCGCCACACCCATACTTTTCGATAATTTACGACTGTAGGTACCTGCAAGTGCAAATTCGTTGGGAGAGAATTTGTTTAGGTTTTGCCCTGAATTATCTGTGAATTGAATTTGACCTAAATCAAAATAAGTCATAGAAATACCTACCACTTCTTCTTTTCTAATTTTCATATAAGCAGACACGTACGACAAGGCCATGTCATTGACTAGTTTTCTTAACCATGGATTATATGAAATGGCAACACCATATCCTTTGTCAATAAAAGCTAATTTAGCAGCATTCCAATACGAAGCGTTTACGTCAGGTGTGGTGGCTGCGCCAACATCGCCCATGGCACCACCTCTTGCATCAGGGGTGATGTTCAAAAATGGCACCGCCGTGGTAATTGGATTAGCACTTTCACTACCGTTTAATTGGCTTGTTGTTATTTGTGCCCAAGTGTCTCCAAACACTAAGCCCGTACTAATGATTGTTAAAAAAAGCTTTTTTAGCATGAATTGTTTTCTAATTGATTGTTAATTGAGGATGACAAGTTTTTCGTAGCGATGAACCACTGCGCCATCTATTTTAGAACCTACCTTGACTTTATAAACGTATACACCTTTGCCTATATTGTCTCCAAAATCATCTTTACCGTCCCAAGATAAGTCAGAAAAATGAGAATTACTACTCGAAATTTCTGTTTCAAGTGTTTTTAACAGTTTGCCTGATGCTGTAAATACTTGTATTTGAACCGATAAGTTGTCTCCAGCCCTGTTGTGATCAAAATGGAAAGTGGTATGATTATTAAATGGATTAGGGTAATTTAAGACATGATTAAGGGCAATTTTGTCTGTATTTGCCACAATAAATTCTAAGGTGTTTTCTCCAGAGTTATTATAACTGTCCCAAGCCTTCACTTTAATGGTATGTAAACCTGGCGTTAAATTAGACAATCGATATTCTGCTTTGCCCTCTTTATAATTGTCTTTGGTTGAAGTATAATATTTATTAAGTACTAAAATATTGGCGGAATTGTTATCAAGCATGGCTGTTAATTCATGGCCTACGCCAGCGCCTGTGATATTAATGCCGCCTTCATCAAATAATTTGGTAATAAGCAATGGTGATGGGTTAGCGGTTCCTCCTTGCACAAAGGATTCGTCATTTAAGAAAATGGAAACTTTAGGAGGCGTATTGTCAATAGGCGCATTGTTATTGGTACCTCCTACATATAAATCAAAATTATAGCCCGAAGCGTCTGTTTTGAAATTGTTGTCAATGGCATAGGTACTAATTTTTCCAAAATCAAATTGATAGGAAATATCTTTCGGCACCACAAATGTAAATTCAAACTTGCCGTTTGTTACGGTGGCTAATCCTTCATAAATTAAGTTTTGAAAATTGCTAAAACTGTATTTTTTAGACCCTGTTTCTTGGCCTAGTGTTGACAATTGCGATGGTTTATCGTAGTAGGAAACATATACCGTTCCATTGTAATCTGCAATAATGGCGTTGTCTACTGCTCTAACCGCACCCTTTATGGTTATTTTTTCAAGCGCTTTTACCGTGTCTATGCCTTTTGAAATGGGTTTTGTTAGGCCATAACTTACCATGGAATCTAGAGTGATTTGTTTCTCGGCATAATTTAATTTCATAGACGGGTCTCCAAGAATGGCATAATTTCTATTGTCAATCCCAATTAGACTGTTGTTTTTAGTATACATCATGATGTCCCCAATGCGGTAATAACTCTTGTTGAGGTCTTTGTTAAATAAAATGCTGTATAATGCCGTATTTAAAGAGGAATTGCTGCTTGAATATACAGGTCTTGAAGAACTGAGTAATCCAATTCCACCTCCATTAGGGGTGATTAATATAATTTCTCCCGCAGAAAATATTTCTGGATCATCATACCTGCTTACTTCACAGGTTGCTGTTACAAAAAACGGTAAGTTGTTTAAGTTGTTCCAGGATTGAATTTGAGGAATAGTGACAATTTTTTTGGTCGACAATTGTGTTTCACCCCCATGTCCGGTATAGTTAACGATTAAGGCACCAGTATTTACGGTGTTATCGATGGCCTTAATGGCATCAGGTGCTTTTACACCATCAGGAAAGGTGATATAGGGATATGCATCTAAGAAAATACGATCCACATTCATTTGTTTGTATTTGCTTTCTATGGTTGAGGCAAGTTTATTGGCCTGAATAATGTGAAGGTTAGAGTCTCCTGCATCAGCTAAAAAACTGATTTTGTTTCTCCATTTACCCGACGATTTAGTTTGGTCGGCATAGGTGATTAATTTGTTGACGACATAATTTGCTTCTATTGTCGTACGAACAGGGATTCTTCCGATGCCAATGTCTAGTTTATGTAAGTCTGCTGGAGATTCTGACCATCTACCTTCATTATCATCTAAAAAACCAAAATAATCATCTGACGATTGACTTTGTACTGGGTGTAATGAATTATACGATTCATATACCGGCACGTAATTGGTGTTTTTGTTTACCCTATTTTTATAATCATAAGAACAAGCCCCAAACAATAATAAGTATTGTAAAGAGTCTTTTGAACCAGCCCCTTTTTCATAAATATGTTTTACATAATCCCTGATGGCGGTAATGTCTTGTGCACCGGAAGAATATTCATTGTATATTTCATTGACGAGCACAACGCTTACACTTAAATTGTCGTGTTGTTGGCGCAAGGCGGCTATTTTATTGGCTTCCGCTATAAAAGCGGGGATGGTGACAATAATTAAATTGGTGCTGTTATTTTGTCTAATGTTTTGATTGCTTATTTTTTTATAAAACACCGGCGTTGGAAAGTTGTTGCCATTAAAAGCGATAAATTCTCTGAGCGTAGTGGAGTTAAATTGAAACGAAACGGTGCCATCTCCCTCATTGGTATAATTTTGATTACTGGCATTGGTTGGGGTGCTTACATCCCAAACCGTCAAACCGCTCCCTGGGTTGGAAATGATGTATTTGGATACCGTATTATCGGTGCTTTTAAGGTTTCTAAAGGCTAAATAATTGTTGTAAACCCTCAGTTCTCTTAAGGCATTGATGGTGATGTAATTGAGGTAGCCTGTTGCTGTCGGTTCAATGCCTCGGTTAAATTTGTAATGTAAATTTAAATCTGCACTATAATTAAAATTGCTGTTATTGATCTTAAAAATGGTAGGGGAATCAATGCCTACAGTGGTGTAAGAAACTGAACCAGAGGCTTTGATGGTGTGTGAGCCAATGCTTACATTGTTGAGGTCAATATCAAATCCGAGTGTTGAGCTTGTTACGGCTTTTGATATTGCCATGACATTGGATAGTATTTTTATGGTTGAATCTTTCCTTAAATCTGGCATGTTGAATGAAATGGTTTGGTCGTAACCCGATTGGCTAAATTTTTCTCCATACCATTGTCTGCCCGATTTGAGAATATTATAGGCATCATTTTCATGAAAAGTCATTTCATTAAAATAATTATAGGTTTGGCTTGCACCACTGGCTTCATTTATGGTTTGTACCCTAGCGCCAGATTGATTGGAAACCGTTAAAAAATAAAAAGAGGAGTCTGAATAGATGTTTTTATTATGGGCAAAAATGTTATTAGAACTGTCCAAACGCCAAGTGTTTGGACCTTGAACATACAATAAAATATAATCTTCTGCATTAAAAATTTGATCGTTTTCTCCTTGAACAAAAATGGCGTTTTCTATTAAATCTTCTGCCCTTGGGCTGCTGTTCGGTTGTGGAAGCATTCCTCCTCCATTGCCATATATCTTAATGTTTTGTGGGTTAATGCTGCTTGGGTTAATACCCATGGCGATAAGGTAATTGTAGTCTATTTTATATAAACCAGTATTGGTAAAACCTAATTTGTACCATTCGCCAGTGGCAAGTACTGAGCTGGTCGCATTGACCTTTTTCGTGCGTTTTTGAGTGGTTGTATTGGGTTGGTCGATGGTGTACGAATATTGAAAGGAATTGAGCTTTTCTAATGCGCCCGTATTTGGGTTTTTTC
>JBIKPL010000210.1:0-5345 GCA_044357485.1 Cytophagales bacterium | reverse complement strand
TTTCTTTATTTATTGCAGGAGAAAAATTTCCTCAAATTAGAACCTATGTTTTAAGTTATATATTAGCTATTTTTCTATACGTGATCTGTATTCGTTTTTTTTATGTGAAAGCGTTCGCTGAATGTTTGTATTATTTGGTAAATGTTCCAATCCTCGAATTCCATTTTCTAATTGCTTTAACGTTAAGAAATAGGGTTGAGCGAGAAAAAATGGTGGAATAAGAATTGTTTATTTGGCGCAGATGCGTTTAGTTTTTATTTGATCAATGCCAAACCTTCTTTGGCAGAGGCATCTTTGGGTTTGTTTAACAATACCTTGTTGAATAATACTTTTGCTTCTCTTAATTTTCCCAATTGAAGATTCGTCCAGGCATACAATATCAGGTTGTCGTAATCAAATGGATACAAGTTGATGTTTTTTGCCAAATAGGTGTACGCCAATTTATAATTCTTTTTATTGTAATTCATTAATCCCAATCTGTAATTGGCGGTGGCATTTTTAGGGTCAATTTTTAAAATTTCAGCGTAGGTTTTATTGACTTGCGTCCAGTTGCCCAATGCTGCAGCAGGATAAACATAGCCCAATCTCGCCTCGATAGAAAATGGCATCAGGTTGATGGCTTTTTGGTAATAAGTCAAGGCATCGGTATGTAATGCGGCGCTGTAACTTAACCAACCCAATCGCAAATTGATTTCATACGAATTTTCATCGTATTTGTCTTTCAATATTTTGATGGCTTTGGCATAATTACCGGTGTATTCTGCGGTATAACTTTGCGAAAAGGCCGATTCTAAAGCATTGTCTTGGGCAAAGCCAACAGCACTGGTCATTAAAATAAGCAATAACGATTTAATTAGGGTGGTTTTCATATTAAAATTTATATTTAAGTCCTACAAAGAAATTGTTGTATTGAAGTGTGTAATTGTATAATGCTTTGTTTTCGTATTGATACATCATATAAGCATCAATCTTTTTGGTAATGGCAATTTGTGGTGTTAAGGTAATTCGGTTGGTGGTGACATAATAACTGTTGTTGACCACAAACCCATTGTCTTCTGTATTGTTTTTTAAGTCGCCCATAAAATAGCTTGCGCTAATTTTAAATTTCCAATGGGGAGCATACGTGGTGTTGAAGTTATACCCAAAGGTGTTTTTATTGATGCCATTTCTTTGTTGTATGGTCACGTTTGCGCCAATACTAAATTTGTTATTGGCCCATGGATAAATATTCATTTGTATATTTTCTTGTTGCTGTATACTGTCGTTCAAGGTTGCATAAGCATAGCCAGCTGCAATGTCAAAATAGGTGAATGTTTTTTGAAGGTTTATGGCAGCTACTATGCCATTCACAGTTTTTGTCGGTGTCTTGTAATAAGGAAATTTTGTGCTTGGAGGAGAGGCTACATCAAAGGTTACCAAGTGGAAAGCAGGATTGATTAACCATGTTTTTTTGATGGGGATTTTTGCGCCCAGGTAATATTGTTTTTGGGTTACTTTGCCATAAAATGCTTGTTGGTTGTAATTGGTATAGGCATGGGTAATGTTGAGGTATTTGGTCAATCGATGTCCTATGCCTGCTTGTAGATAAAAAGCATTGCTAAATATTTGATCGTTATTACTTATTTTTCCTCCTGATTCGGCATATAAAAGACTAATAGGCATGTCTGTTCCAACTGTTCGGGTTTTTAAGGTGTTGTCGAATGAGGCACTTAATTTGAGTGCTTGTTCATAGTGGGCGTTTTTGAGGTAAGTGAAATATAGGTATTCTTTTAAGAAAGGGTCTTCACTATTGAATTGCATGGCTTTGTTAAATTGCTGTTCGGCTGCTCTGAATTTTTGGAGCTGAAAATAAGCCACCCCTAATCGTAATCTTAAATAATAATAATCGATGTGTTTGTTCAATGCCTTTTCTCCAGTAACTACCAATTCATCCCAAAATTGCCCTAGAAATTGCGCATAGGTTATCGTTTCTACGTTCACAAAGTTAAGTGTAGTGTCGGCATCTTGAGGGTTAACGGTTGGTACTTGATATGATTGTTGTTTTAAAGGTGCTATTTCTGGTATAGTCAAAGGGGGTGTCGGAATGTTGTTTAGTATTGCTGTTGAATCTGTGCCCATCACTGGTTTTGTTGCAATGGTGTCAGTCGAAATGGGAATAATGGCTTGTGAAACCACGTTGGTATCTTTAGCAATTTGCAGTGAATCTTGTGCAAACAATGCAAAGGCTCCCAGTACAAACATGAGGGTGGGGATTAGTTTATACATACAGCTGTAGTGGTTTGGTTGTTTTTGGTGAAGCGAAATTCTTGCACTTGGTTTTGGTTAATGACTAACTGGAAGTCTATTTTTTTATATACAGTATTGCCAATATGTGCTTTAATGCTACTTTCTATTTCAACACTTTGTGGAAAATAAGGGTCGTCTACTTTGGTAAAGGTAGCCACATAGGTTGTTTTGATGTATTGAAAAAATGGCGCCGTAAAATCATGCAGTATTTTTGCCACATTCAAATGAAATATACTAATAGGTAACGTATCAGTAACTTCCATGTCTTGGTAAAAACCCATCACGATTTTATGCGCTCCTAAATAAAAATGGTAGAGTAGGGAATTTTTGTCGCCATAAAATTCTGTGAAGTAATGCAATACTTCGTTGTTGGCCACATACGCAGTGGCTTTGGTTTGATGACAAAAGAGATAGGTATGGTTATACGCATTGGTAAATACTTCCCATTTTACAAGTTGTTTTTTGTTGTTTTCTGTTACTTCAAATTGGATGATTTGTCCTGGAATAAAATGAAATGCTTTTTGAATCAGGGTATTTACGGCAACTTTGGATACGATTTCATTTTCTTTGGGAATGTCGAATGCATGAAATTTGAATTGATTGTTTTCTTTGCTTATGTAATAACTGATAGGATAATAAATAGTATGTGATCCAATGTGAGGGGTGGTTTGTAATTGAAAATGTAAATGCGGTTCTGGTGAACGACCTGAACTGCCACAATTGGCTAACAATTCCCCTTTTTGTACATAATCCCCAATTTTTACCTTAAAGGTTTCGGCTTTGATGTGACTAAGTTTTGAATATAAATCTTCTGCATGTTTGATGATAATGGTATTTCCCCAGTTTTCTATAAGATTTACGTCTCCAATGGCATTGTCTTCTATGTCGTCTTTGATGTCGTATACCCAACCTGCAGCAGGTGCCGTAAGGGGTAAATTGTAACAATAAAAGTGGGCGACATCTGTCCCTGGCATTTGGTACGTGCGCTCATTCTCGTCAGTGACCACAAAGTCGAGGGCGTATTTCCATTCTTCTTTGTGTGTAATATTTCCTTCATAGCCTTGAGAAACAGTCCATTCTCCCCAAAAAGGCAAAGATATATGGTAGTAGGTATCGTGCTTGAAACGCTCTAGCCTGTTGGTGTGCGCATATAAATTTTTCTCTGGAGAAAGCAGTTGATGACTTACCAGTTCTGGTTTTTTGTGAGTATACCGATGGCTTAAAATAAACAATAACAATATCGCTACAATATTAAATGGGAGCGAATATATGGGTAGTTGCATGGGTAAAAATAAATTACTCACAGCACTAATTAATATGGCCGTTAATGGGGTACAAATAATGACCAATAGGTATGATTTTAGAGATGGTATCAAAAAGAATCCTCCGATGGCAATGGCCAATAATATAAAATTGAAGCCGATATAACCGTAAATCAATTCATTGAAACTGCCATCCACAAAATTGTAAAATAAGAAACCTGTGGTATAACCTAACAACGAAAGGGAGAAGGATATCCTAGAATATATCAATAAACCAATGGCGATTAAGAAACCAGCGACGATGTTGTATTGAAAGATAATGGCTCCTAAAGATTTGAAATATACCTCCCAAAATAATGGGATCTTAAAGCTGTTTAATTGGTCGTAGAGGTAAAGGTAAAAATTTCCGCCTGAACTATACATTTCATTGATGGTGTAAATGCCTCTTTCGCTTAAGTGTAAATTTTCGTAATTTCTGGTAGCCAAAAGCATAATCCAGATGGTAATTAAAAACGGTAAACTCAAAAAGGGGACTTTGTATTTGTATAAAATAATGCCTAGCCATGAAGTGATGACTAAGCATAAAAAAGAGCCTAAAGCCAATATCAATACAAATACGGCACTGAACTGAAAATAAACACCTAGCACCAAACCTACCATTAAACTATTGTAGCTATATGATCCATTTTTAATCATACTTTCATTTAAACCCAACCAGTTTGCCATTACATTGGTGATGATTACCGCTATTAATCCAGCGGAACCAGCATAAGGATCTGTGAACGTGGATAAAAATACGATCAAAGAAAACCAAATGCTATCAGAAAAGAATACTTGCGTATAACTGCTTCTGAGGCCCTCTAGTTGGGTTTTGAGTGATGATATGTACGTGTTAATTTTCAATTTTGAATTTTAAATTTTAAATTATTTGATTTGAATTAAAAATTTAAAATTTAAAATTCAAAATTGGCATTTTTCAAAATGCTTGCTAAAGTTTAAACTCCTTCAAATATTCCGGAAGTACTTCGTTCATTTCTATGGTTTCTCTATTTTCTCTTTGTTTGATAATGTGTGGTTTACCATCCATGTCGATCATGACAATGGCCGGACGAAGAGAGATGAACTGCATTGATTGGGTAATGTTATAGGCGCCAACACGATGCACCACCACTTGGTCGTCGCGTTTCATGGGTGGCAAGGTAGCGTTTTCTCTAACGACATCTATGTTCATACACAATGGCCCGTAAAGTACGGTATTTTCTGTGTAATGACTAAATTCTTGAGCCGGACTAATTTTGTGGTCGTACCAGAAAGCGGTAAATAAAACGTTTACGCCAAAGTCAAGAATCGTCGCTCTGCGGCCATCTGACAAACGTTTGTTTGAAATTACTGTTCCTAAAAGATAGCCTGCATCATCAACCATGGCTCTTCCTGTTTCAAGAATCAATAAAGGTAATTCATTTTCTTTGAAACCTGCATTTAAGATGGCGGTACTGATTACTTCTGCATAATCGTCAAACGAAGGACAAATGTCAGCGCCAGGAAGGTACGAACCTTTTAACGTATTCTTGGTCGCAAATCCTCCACCCATATCAATGTACTGGATGTCTTTGTTGTATTTTTGTTTAATGCCAATGGCTAAATCCGACATTTTACCTGCGGCAATACCATAAGCACTTGGCGCCAACATGAAGGTTCCGATATGGCAATGCAAGCCTCTCAAATCCATTTTGTCGGCCAACATGATTTTGTTGATGGCATCCCAGGCTTGTCCGTTTTCATAATTGAAACCAAAAC
>JBIKPL010000209.1:0-5351 GCA_044357485.1 Cytophagales bacterium | reverse complement strand
CTCATACAAAGCCTCTCCCGCTAACGCAAAGAGAATTAGCCAATCATTTCAATTAAATAAGGGCAAACGCATTAAAATAAATTCAACAAAAAGCCTCACCCCAACCCTCTCCAAAAGGAGAGGGAGCTGACCATTAATCATAAATTTGTGATTAATTCAAAAAAAACTTATTCGTTTTCAAAAACTAATGATGATTTCATCGGGATCTAAAGCCCTTCTCCTTTATAACTGAACACGAGCGTGCGAAAGTTACGAGCGTAGCGCTGGGTTTGGGAGGAGGCTTTTTACGCGGCCATTTTAGCATAATAATTATAAGTATATTTGCTAAATATGATTTACAAATTATATGAATTGAGTTTTTCAGACCCTAATTACCAATCTTGGGTTTTACAATGGAGTGTTTCAAGTTTGATGATTTAAACTTAAAATTATCAACACAATTAATCTTACCTTAGTGTTTTCGTTTAAACTTTACCCATACAAAAAATGTATTTACATAAATTAATCATTACCTCAATCCTGCTTTTCAACACATGTTACTTTGTAAATGCACAAAAAATGATTCTTGTGACACCTTCGAACGAAGCAATACAATACGTAGGTCGTATAGACCAATCTTCCCCTAAGCATGTACACTTTTCGTATCCAGGCGTAAGTATTAAAGCCACATTTGAAGGTACAGCGATAGAGGCATTATTCGAAGATGGTGGCACTGGCGATGCCGCGCATACGAATTATTTCAATGTCATTATTGACCAAGCCCCTCCTATTAAACTACGACTCAATCCCTCTCAAAGCAAATATTCCATTGCTAGTAATCTTTCAAAAGGGACACATACGGTAGAATTGATTAAAATCACCGAAAGCGCCGTGGGGGCTTGTACATTCCTCGGTTTTAAAATTGAAAAAGGAGGCCAATTACTTCCATTTGAAAAAACTAATACCATGAAAATGGAATTTATTGGTGCTTCCTTAAATTGTGGTTATGGTATTGAAAAATCTTACCCCGTTCCACCAGTCTCCAGTGGGTTTCATTCGGAGCATGAAAACAATTACCTTTCTCATGGAGCCATCACCGCTAGAAATTTAAAGGCTGATTATGTGTGCACGGCTTATTCTGGAAGAGGTTTAATGATGAACAATACGGGTGCTACAAATGGTACAATTCCTGAATTATATGATTTTGTGATCCCTGACCTAAATACGCCTTGGATGCACAAAAAATACATTCCAGACATCATTGTCATCAATCTTGGCACTAATGATTTTGCCGCAGAAGCCAATAATCGAGGCGTTGTTGAAGAAATAAAATTTAAAACTACCTACGTTAATTTCATTAAAAAAATTCACGATTACTACCCGAATGCGGCTATTATTTGTGCTGTAGGTTGCATGATGAGCGATAATTACCCCGCAGGCAAACAACATTGGACAAGAATTCAAGCCTATGTTTCGGATGTAGTAAACGATGTTAAAAACAATAGCAATACCAAAATTTATTACTTAAAATTCGATACCCAAAAAGCACCTTATGGAGAAGATTGGCATCCAACCATTAAAACCCAAGCTGAAATGGCTGAAGTACTGACGACATTTATTAAGGAAAAGCTATTGGTTAATGAGAAGTAAATATGGGCTTCTGAATAAAAATGTAAACGTTTTGAATGTGAAATTTTGAATTGAACAACTATCCAAAAGTATAGCCCTACATAAAGTATTAGAAATCAATTATGTCAATTTTCAAAAAATAATTAGACTAGCACTTCAAGAAGCATAAAATCTAGTCTGTAACACAAATTGCTCCACTGGCACATAAGTTTTTGTACCAGTGGAGCAATTTGCACCTATTGAATAGACCTCAACAATCACCAAATGTCTTTGGCTTGTACCTATTTGAACTTGCCTTGCAAAGCCAACAATTTTGCTTGTAAGTCGTTCAGAGGTTCCTCATGTTGTTTATGCACTGGTTTTGATTTACTTTCCAATGGCTTTGCCGTAATGTTGGCACCTGTTGGTTTAGGAGAAGAAGGAGCAACAGCCCCGGTTTTCATCGACAATGCAATCCGTTTTCTGGCTACATCTATTTCTGTTACCGTTACTTCTACCTTTTGCTGTACTTTCACAAGTTTAGAAGGATCACTAACAAAAGTATCAGACAATTGACTGATATGTACCAAGCCATCTTGATGAACACCAATATCAACGAAAGCACCGAAATTAGTAACATTGGTAACAATACCACTCAACTTCATGCCGATATGCAAATCCCCGATCGCATTAATCCCTTCTGCAAATTGAATGGCTTCAAATACTTCTCTTGGATCACGGCCTGGTTTCGCCAATTCTTGAACAATATCAGTTAACGTTGGTATTCCAACGGTTTCTGTCACGTATTTTTTTAATTCAATTTGTTTACGTAATTCCTCTTTGGCTATCAAATCTTGCACGGTACAACCTAAATCTTTGGCCATTTGCTCCACTATACCATAACTTTCTGGATGCACGGCACTTGCATCTAAAGGATGTTTAGCATCTCTTATCCTCAAAAACCCGGCCGCTTGTTCATAGGCTTTGGCCCCAAGGCGTGCTACTTTTTTTAATTCATTTTTTGATTTAAAAGGGCCATTTTCATTGCGATAATCCACAATATTTTGTGCCAACACAGGTCCTAAACCCGAAACATAGGTAAGCAATTGTTTACTAGCCGTGTTTACCTCAACCCCAACCCCATTCACGCAACTCATCACCACATCATCGAGGTTATTTTTCAATTTGGTTTGATCAACATCATGTTGGTATTGACCTACCCCAATAGATTTAGGATCAATTTTAACCAATTCAGCCAATGGATCCATCAATCTTCTGCCAATGGAAACCGCTCCACGAACAGTGATGTCTTGGGTAGGAAATTCATCCCTGGCCACTTCAGAAGCAGAATAAATTGAAGCGCCACTTTCATTGACCATAACCACCTGCACTCCTTCTAATTTAAGTTGTCGAACCCAAGTTTCGGTTTCACGCCCAGCAGTACCATTTCCAATGGCAATGGCTTCGATTTGAAACTGTTTAGCTAAATGCTTTATTTTTTCTTCCGATTCTTGTGCTCTTCTCAAAGAATCCAAGGGATAAATAACCTCATTGTCAAGTAATTTTCCCTGTTCGTCTAAACAAACTACCTTACAACCAGTTCTAAATCCGGGATCAATGGCCATCACTCTTTTTTGCCCTAAAGGCGCAGCCATCAATAAGGGTTTAATATTATCAGCAAAGACTTTAATTGCCTCTTCATCTGCTTTGGTTTTGGTGACTATTCGCGTATCAGATTCAATAGAGGGTCTCAATAAACGTTTATAACTATCGGCAATGGCTAATTTTACTTGATAGGCACTTTCATTCACTCCTTTGATAAATAGTTTTTCTAAATCATGAATCACTTCTTCCTCTACAGGAACAATATCTAAGGCCAAAAACAATTCTTTTTCCCCTCTCCTCATGGCAAGCAAACGGTGAGAAGGCACATTTTTCATAGATTCTTCCCATTCAAAATAATCTTTAAATTTTTGAGCGGCTTCTTCTTTACCTGCAATCACTTTAGATTTGAGCACTCCTTTGTTTAAAAAATGATAACGTAACTTCACCCTGGCTTCTTGTTGTTCACTAATCCATTCTGCCATGATGTCTCTTGCACCTTGTAAAGCCTCATCGACAGTATGAACCTGTTTTTCAATCGCAATATATTTCTCCGCTTCGGCCAAAACATGCAATGGTTCTTGCTTAAACAAGAGAATAGCCAACGGTTCTAAACCCTTTTCCTTTGCTATCGTGGCTTTGGTTCTACGTTTGGGTTTATAGGGTAAATAAATATCTTCTAATTCCGACATGGTTAAAGCACCCTCCACTTTCGCTTTAAGCTCAGGGCTAAGCAAATTTTGATCTGTAAAATATTTAAGAATCGACTCTCTACGCTTGTCAAGTTCTCTTAATTGTTCTATTCTATCTCTAATCGCGGCAATTTGTACTTCATCTAAACCACCTGTTGCTTCTTTTCTATAGCGCGCTATAAATGGAACGGTACCACCCTCTTCTAACAATGAAACAGTATCACTTACTTGTTTGGACGAAATAGTAAGTTCATCAGCAATGGTTTTAAAATAATGATTCATAAATAAAAGGAATAACGAATGGGATTTGGCATTTGCTTTCCAACAATAAGCACATGAAAAGCGGCAAATTACTTTCGAACTTAATTGTTCTAAAGACTAGGCACAAATGTATGATTATTCTCTTTAAATCATTTAAAATATTCAGCAATTAATCGTCCTTTTCCTACGCCTAAAAAGTCTATCGACACCTTTTTTAATTTTCTAAGATATCAATCCAAAAGAAACAAAATAGTACAAACAACAATATCACTACTTGGTAAATAGTGTAGGACATGTTATTTTAATTTAAGTGCAAGACTTATTGTTTTTTTAGGGTAGACACCTTGTTATTTCACTTCGTATACAAAATTAAGCAATTATGATGATGTGCTTTTAAAACAGGATTCAACAAGGTAATATTTAGGGCGTGTCTGCCGAGGCAGACCAAACTATCCATTACATACTGCGCTTCGGGCTTTTCATTCCAATCCTTCACGCCAAGTACTTAATACATCTGAACAGGAGTTTTATTTTAAAAATTAGTATCCAAGTTTTTCAGTAAGCCCTACTTAAATTTTCCACTTAAAATAACGATAACCTACCCAAAATGACTTTTAAACAATACAGTTTTGTATTACAAAAAACATAGTGTCAAAATTATTTACCCATACAAAATCACGAAGCGCCTTAAAGCTTCAATTTTCAACTTAAACCTTACGTTTTTTTTCTATTGCCCAATAAATGAAGTAGCGACAAAAACAAATTGATAAAATCAAGGTATAAAGTTAAAGCGCCAATAATGCCTAATTTCTTTTTCATTCCTTCATCTATTTGGGTTTCTTCTGCAAGCTTTTTTATTTTTTGAATATCAAAAGCGGTGAGTCCTGCAAAGACAACGACACTTACAAAACTAATGAAATAGGTAAAAGAATCACTTTGAAGAAATAAATTCACGATACTTGCCAACACAATACCGATTAAAATCATCATCAAAATATTGCCTATTTTTGTTAAGTCGGTTTTAGTAAAATAACCTATTATAGCCATGGTGCCATACATTAGTGCTGCAATTCCAAAAATGATATAAATAGTAGCTATGCTATAAATTAAAAAAATTACACTCAAACTCATACCCATTATTGCCGCATACACCATAAATAGAAACAATAACATTTCGTAAGACAATTGCCTGAATCCTAATGACATCAG
>JBIKPL010000208.1:0-5359 GCA_044357485.1 Cytophagales bacterium | reverse complement strand
CATAGCGTATTAAAAGATTACCTCAACCCACAAGAAAAATGAGCTCAAACAAAGCCTCTCCCGCTAACGCAAAGAGAATTAGCCAATCATTTCAATTTAAATGGAGTGGCCATTTTAGCATCATAATTTTAAGTATTTTTGCTAAATATGATTTACAAATGATGTGAATTGAGTTTTTCAGACCCTATTTAACCCGACATTTTCTTTCAACCCCTACCCTCTTAGTACAATTATATATTAGATATTTACCATAAATCTTGATACATACAATTATATTCTATAATATTGTATGTTTGGATAGAACTATAAGTAGCAATACGCTTACTTTTTGATTCTATTTTGTATTGATAAGATAATTAGCACATTCATATACCCATGAAAAAAATATCCCTCGCCATTGCTCTTTTGTGTACAAGCTTGTTTGTTGGAGCACAAACATTTACAGTGACTACTGAGGGTTTATTACCCCAATCATGGTGGCCTATTGTTGTTAATGAGCAAGATGCTGTGATTAATTGTCCTCAGGCTGGTTTTATGGACAAACTCGAATCAAAAGGTGCTTTTAGAAATTCTGGAACTTTTGTTGAAGGATTAGCTCAAGCAAATTTAGGCAATATTAAACAAATTATTTTTGCTCCGGGTGTAACCAAAATTGACCTTTCCACTCGTACACAGCTAGTAACCAAACTTTGTGCAAATGACGTTAAAATAACTGGCCCAGTTGATGGCTCAGGCAATCCATTAGTTACAATTTCTGTAGGAAACAACTCTGGCTATAACCTATTTACATTTGCAGGAAACAATATTAAAGTGTCAAATTTAAATTTCAATACAGGAAAGACTTTTGTTACTGGAAGTAATGATACTATAGTTAATTGTGTTTTCACCCAAAACTCAGATAAATTTGACTTATTGGTACTAAAAGGGTCCACAAATGCTTATGTAGCCAACAACAAATTTATAGGTTTAAATGCAGCTAATGATAGACATGCTTTATATGTAACCAATGGAGCAACAAATTCTCTTATTTATAACAATACTTTTACGGATGTTTTTAATGCACTATATTCAGGAAACTATCCTGGTGATGGTAATATAGGAACATCAACGAATACCATCTTTAGAAAAAATACAATTCAATCAGTTAGCAATAATGGTATTTATTTTTATACAGGTTCCAAAACAGCTCTTATTGATTCTAATACTTTAACAAATTCAAAATATGCTAATATATATATTAGGGATTTAGGAGCCAATAGCGGAATAAACATTTTAAACAATAGCAGTTCAGGCTCAATCCAAAGCTCTGGTATTTTTATTGAAAACTCTGAAAATTTAACCATTAAATACAATAAGGTTTTCTCCAACTTTGGCACAGGTATTCATGTTGAAAGTAGTTCTACAAATACCAAAATTATTAACAATAATGCATATAATAATAATGATCATGGTATTGAAAATGTAAGCAGTAACAATCCTTTAATCGATAGTAATTATGTTTATGGAAATACTAAAAATGGTATTGTCGTTTCAAATTCAAACAGTTCGACAGTAACTAATAACAAAGTAGGTATTGATAATTTGGGTAACATAAGTGGAAATAAATACAATGGTATAGAAATACTAGGAGGGCAAAACCACAGAATTGGAACACCAAACAATGGAAACATTATCGTTGCAAGTGGTAATGGTGTTTTAAATGACAAGGTTTTAAATAGGAATAATGGAATCAGGTTTGGACTTTCAGGAGGAGTGCTTCCAACAAACTCATCCATCAAATCCAATTATATTGGTGTTGATACAAATGGAACTCAAAGTGTAACTTTGGGAAGTAATAGATCTGGAATATTTTTTGAAAATTTAGCTGCATCCTTAGCTACAAATTTAAATGATACCGTTGGTGGTTATACAAAAGCTGAAGCCAATGTAATTGGGAATAATGGTACATGTAAAGGTGCAGGCACAGCCGGTATACAAATAAGTGATTTTAATAGAGGAATTTTTGTAATTGGTAACTATGTAGGTATATCTGACAAATTAACTTCTGTGTCCAATTTTTTTGATGGAATTTTGGTTCGTGGAGCAGACCACAACTATATCATTAACAATATTGTTGGTAACAATATGCAGGGTATTTCACTTCGATACAATGTAGCTTCTTCACAAGTGGCTACAGCCCAGTCGTCTTTCAATGTTGTAAAAGGTAATTATTGTGGAACATCGAATGGAATAGACGCACATCCAAACACCGATATTGGCCTTTCTGTAGAATGGGGGGCTAATAATAACCTAATTGGGGGTGGAGGTGCAAACGATTCCAATATAGTAATGAACGAAAAAGTTGGGGTATGGGTAGCTGGTACTAACGCGTCTTCTACAAAGGATACTATTTGGGGGAATAAAATTTCAAATTGTTCCAATGCGGGTATTCAAATACTAAATACTTCCAGTAGTTTAGTTATAAAAGGAAATCAAATTAATACCTCTGCCATTGGTATTGACTTTAGCGGTGCCGCAAACAATGCATCTGTTTTAAACAACAATATTACTGCATCTACTACTAACGGAATTTCCATAGCTGCGGCCATCACTAATGCAACCTTTACCAACAACATCATTACCAATACCATTGATGGTAATGGGATTAATGTCTCTGCAGCTGCTACCAACATGGCGATCAGAAACAATACCATTACTGGTAATAAATTCGTAGGCGTAGGACTTCAACCAACCAAAGGAAATGGTATTTACATGACGGCAGGTAAAACGTCTATCATTGGAGGAACGGATGTAAATGAAGGAAACACCATCACCGACAATCAAACAGACGGCATTAGCTTAAATGGCATAGCCACCAACAACATCATGATGCGTAGAAACATCATTGCTTGTAATGCTGGTACAGGGATCAATTTAAATGCAAGTGCCAATACCAATTATATGCTCGACATTATTCGTGTCGATACCAATGCTTCAACTGTAAACAGTATCACAGGAATTTTAAAAGGCCAAACGACTAAAGATGTCATCATTGAAGTTTTTGGTCCTTCCATCGCTTGTAGACAATCATGTAACAGTGCTTTTGGTCGTCAAGGGTATGCTTATTTAGGTACAACAACTACCGACGATGCCGGTAAATGGACTTTAACCCTTGGTGCTCCTATTGCTTTAGGCGATGTGGCACAAATAACTGCTACTGCTACAACACCAACCGCCTTAAATATTGCAGGTGCTTTTGTAACTTCAGAATTTTCTCGTTGTAATGATATTTTACCTGTAGAATTCTTATCCTTTACCGCTGTAAAAAATCAAAATGGCGTAATGTTAAGTTGGAAAACAGCAACAGAAACCAATAATGATTATTTCTTAGTAGAACGTAGCATAGATGGCATCCACTTTACTGCAATTGGTGCTCCTGTAAAAGGGGCTGGTACAAGCCTACAAGTAAACGCTTATCAATTGCTAGATGTAGACCCTGCTGATGGCGTTAATTATTACAGAATTCGTCAGGTTGATTATGATGGAAAATTTGACTTCTCTGACGTAAAAGTGGTTAATTTAGCAGGGGCATCCATGGTTACGGTTTCTCCAAACCCTAGCAACGGTCACTTCGCGGTAAAAATCATTTCTGAATCTACTTCTTTATTTGTAGTCGAAATTTTCAATGCTTTAGGTCAAATCATTTACACCAAAACATTGTCACTCACAGGTGGTTATGCCGAACAAAAAGTAAACTTAGACCATGTAGCGGCTGGTGTGTATACCTTAGTCGTTAAAAATGACAGCGATACGTGGGTAAACAAAGTAATTAAAGAATAACTTAATGCAATCGAGAAGCCTCGCGCTCATCATTGCGACACCCTATATGAAAGGAGTTGGTTGATTACCAACTCCTTTTTTTATACTAATCACCACCAAATTTACATGAATAATAACAAATGCTTGTGTTAATATTCATGCAAATTTGTACTTTTGACATTATTTTAACCCAAGCTATTGCAAACCATTCGACGCTATATATTCTTAAAAGATGTACTCATTCTATCCTTAAGCGCATTCGGTGGGCCTCAAGCCCATATCGGCATGCTGTTTGAACGAATGGTAAACAAAAGAAGGTACATCACCGAAGAAGCATTGTTAGAGTTAAATGCGCTCTGTCAGATTTTACCAGGACCCACTTCTACCCAAACCATCGTTGCCTTAGCCTTTCGTCTTGGTGGACCAATTTGGGCATATTTAACCTTATTGGTTTGGATGGCACCTGCCGTTTTAATCATGACGTTTGGCGCTATATTGATTTCTTATTTAGACAGTTCATCCCTATCTGTTACCCGTTACCTACAACCAATCGCTTTGGGCTGTTTGGCATTTGCGGCTTATAACATTAGCCTTAAAGCGGTAACCACCAAAGTGGGTATTTCATTGATGATTGTAAGTGGGGTATTGGCGTATTTTATTCGTTCTCCTTGGTTTTTCCCATTATTGTTAATTGCAGGAGGTTTTATCACCTCGTTCAAATATCGTCGTCAACCATTAGAAGAAAAAAAACCACTTAAAATTGAATGGAGTAACTTTTTTTTATGGATTGGGGTGTTTTTATTATCCGCCCTATTGGGTATCGTTTTTGATTGGATGCCTATCAAATTGTTTCAAAAATTTTATAGAAATGGCAGTTTAGTATTTGGAGGTGGACAAGCCTTAATTCCTTTGCTTTACACAGAATTTGTAGAATTTAAACATTACCTCACTGCCCAAGAGTTTAACATTGGCTATGCGTTAGTACATATCGTACCAGGGCCTGTTTTTTCTTTTAGTGCGTATTTAGGTGCGTTTACGATGAAGTCATCTGGCTTTATTGGGCAAATAATTGGTGGCATTGTTTCCGGAATTGCCATCTTTTTACCAGGCACCTTTCTGATATTTTACATTATCAGGTTCTGGGACCAACTCAAACAATTTAGGGTGGTAAAAGCCTCTTTAGAAGGCATCAATGCAGTAAATTCAGGACTTGTCATCGCTGCAAGTATTAGCATGTATTACGCTGTTCCTTTTAGCCTCCTAAACAATCTTATTATGGTGGCTACTTTTCTTTTGCTCACCTTCACCAAAATTCCTTCGCCATTTATTATCATTGCCGGCTTAGTTGCTGGGTTTGTGTTGATGTAATCTTGATTATTACTGATTATTACACCAAGCTAACCCAAAGTATTCCTAAATGCACCTAAGCAATTTTTCCATTTTTAAACCTAAATAGGGGCTGCTGAAAAACGCAATTCACATCATTTGTAAATCATATTTAGCAAATAGACTTAAAATTATGATGCTAAAATGGGCACTCGATTTAATTGAAATGATTGGC
>JBIKPL010000028.1:0-14525 GCA_044357485.1 Cytophagales bacterium | reverse complement strand
ACAAGAAAAATGAGCTCAAACAAAGCCTCTCCCGCTAACGCAAAGCGAATTAGCCAATCATTTCAATTAAATGGCGTGGCCATTTTAGCATCATAATTTTAAGTGTATTTGCTAAAAATGATTTACAAATGATGTGAATTGAGTTTTTCAGCAGACCCTATTTAATTTTACTTTGGACTGAATCAATAAACCAACAAAATAAATTTTTTTTTCAAGTTTTATTAAATTATCCAAATCAAGAAAACTTGCTTAACTTTATAAGCTAATAAACTAAAAAATGCTCGGACTAAAACTCGCTACTGATCCACGTTGGGTGGATATTGTGGAATCTAATATTGAAGAGATATTAACTGACCATGCCTATTGCGAACAAAAAGCAACTTCCAATGCGCTTTATATCGTGATTAATTTTCCTGAGCATACCGATTTGGTTACAGACATGATTAAATTGGCACAAGAGGAATTGTCGCATTTTGAAATGGTACACGAAAAAATTAAAGCAAGAGGATTTAAACTTGGTCGTGAAAGAAAAGATTCTTATGCTGGCGAAATCTATGCCTTTATGCGCAAAGGACATGTACGAAAATACGTTTTAATCGACAGGCTATTGTTTTCTGCGCTCATCGAAGCCCGTAGTTGTGAAAGATTTAAGCTCCTCACAGAGCAAATTACAGACAAAGACTTAAGTGATTTTTACCGTGAATTAATGATCAGTGAAGCAGGTCATTACAAAACGTTTATCAGCTACGCCCGACAATATGCCGAAGGAGAAGATGTAGACAAACGTTGGCAAGAGTTTTTAGATTTTGAAGCCTCTATCTTAAGCAAATATGGAAAAAAAGAAACCATGCATGGGTAATAAGCAAATAGTGGTTGCATAATTGACCATTTACGTTGACCATTTTTTTACCTTCGCTAAGTAGCGATACTGAAAACAATTATTGATTGATATTTAACAGTTTATGGTATTTTTAAAAGTTAAATAAAAGTATAGGTCTATTTTTTAACATAAAGCTTTGCCTTGTTTAGGGCTAGCTAAAAAGCTCAAACACTTTTTTTAAAAAGTGTTGAAAATTACACACCAAGACCATAGTGATTTAAGACACTTTATTCATTTCCCTAATTTCCTTTGCGCACAATGCCTATCTATCGCAAAAAATCAACAATTTAAATTTTTAGCCACATATTTCATCTTGAGCCAATTAATTTTTCTTACAAATTACATCACCATTCATTCCCACCCTGCCTGAAGTAAAGTCCTACTCAATTTTAAATGGCAAAACATCCGACTAAACCAACCACCTCCATCAAAAGCTTTCATTTTATAATAAAACTTAAAATGATTTTATTATCGAAACAAATTGAAAACTATTTATGTTTAATGAAAGATAAAATAGTATATTTGTAGTAATAAATATAATATTTCTATTTCAAATAATTTTACGGTTACCTTACGAATCGGAAAAGTATTCAATTCAATAAAAAAAGAAAGCTTATGAAAACGATACTTAAAAAACAGGCTACTATTGAAACATTGATCATGCGCTTCTTTGTTTTAATATTCCTTTTCACAAACCTGTCTATCGAAATTGATGCAAATCCTTTGAGTAATATTAAGACAAAAGGAAAGTCTATTTTTACTGATGTGATAACAGCAGACACCACTCGTAATACCCAAGATTCTACCCAAGTAAAAATCTCCAAAAGAACAGCAGCAATCAATGCCTGCTCGCCTCCTGACATTGGGCCCGATCTTGTTATTTGTCAAGGAGCATCATTTACCAAAACACTAACCGCCCCAGCAGGAAAAATTTATGAATGGTCATCCAAAACCACTGGCACTATTATAGGAACCTCACAAAGCATTACGGTAAACACAGCCGATACTTATGTGCTAAAAATGATAGAACCTGGCTCCACCAACTTAATTGCAAATGGAGATTTTAGTGCCGGGAATACTGGATTTATAACACAATACACCTACGCACCCAATATAGAATTTTTAGGAGGCGGAGGATATTATGACATAAGACCTAATGGCACACCTAACATTTCATGGGCATCACAATTTGGAGACCACACCTCAGGAACAGGCAATTACATGTTTATTGATGGCAACAGTGGGGCTGGCGTTAAAGTATGGAAACAAGACATTACCGTAACGCCCAATACCAATTATATTTTTTCTGCTTGGGTAAGAAATTTAAGTCCAGGTGGAGACGTGGATGCATTACTTAATTTTGATATTGGTGGTGCAAATATTGGAGGAGTATATACTGTCGCGTCAAATCCAAACCCAACTGCAAACCAGTGGAATCAATTTTATGCTACCTGGAACTCCGGCAATGCTACCTCTATTACCATTTCAGTGGAAGACAACACCTTAAATTCACGATACAACGATTTTGCCATTGATGACATCGAATTCAGAACCAGTAATTGCGTTTCAACTGATGAAATGAACATTTCCTATAATACCAAAACACCTCCAACAATTAAAATTGACCCAATTGTACCCGTTTGCAAAGGCATGCCAGTACAATTAAACGCAAGTGGTGCAGGCACAAATGGCAAGTATTTATGGACACCCGCCACCGACTTAAGCAACACGACCATTGCTAATCCAATTTCTACACCATTAGCAAATCGCACCTATACTGTTACTGGCACAGATGAAAATGATTGCTCTAACACCGCCACAATAACCGTATCTTTAAAACCAGGTCCTGTCGCCACATTCTATTTCAAAAATGATTACAAATCAGTATGCGTTGGAGACCAAGCAGACGTAAGATCCGAATTTGTAGCTGGCTATACCTACACCTGGAATCAAGTTGGCGTTGCAGGCTCCACGAGAACTGGTGCTAGCTTTGAAGAATTTTACACCCAAAACACCACTTCTCAAGACTATTCTTTAACCGTTACAGATGCCACCGGTTGTTCAGACACCAAAACATTAACCCTAAACCTTATAAAACCTATGGTAAATGCAGGACCTGATGTTTCTATTTGTGGAGGAACTACACCACTACAAGCCACAGGAAGTTTGGGTACCACCTTTAGTTGGTCTCCAGCTACCAATTTATCAGCCACAAACATTTCCAATCCAATATTTACAGCGGGCACCACCACGACCTACACTGTCACCGGATCTGTAATCGGCAACATCAACAATGGCACAAAAACCTGCACCGCAACTGACCAAGTAAAGGTTACGGTAAGTCCGGGCAACCCTGTTCTTGTAAAAGCAAACGCCTCAAAAACAAACATTTGTATAGGTGAGGCCGTAACTTTATTCGGTTCATTAGGCAACGGAAATCCGATGATTTGGGACAATAGCATAACCGACAACATTTCTTTTAAACCTACCACAACCAAAACATACACCGTAAAAAACGACCCCACAAGCTGTGCAGCAGGCTCAACCGACCAAATTACCATCACTGTAAAACCACAACCCATTGTATCAGGAGGTTCGCCTCAAGCCGTTTGTCCTGGCACACCAGTTACTTTAAATGGCAGTGGCGCAAGCACCTACACATGGAACAATGGTGTCACCAACAATGTGGCATTCACACCACTGGTTGACAAAACTTATACCGTAATTGGCACAGATGCCAATGGCTGCAAGGATACCGCTACAGTAATGGTCACTTTAAATGGTGTAAACAACACCCCGATTACAGCCGTTGCAAGCAAAAAATCAATCTGTTTAAATGACCAAGTAATATTGACCGGACAAGGAGGAGCGAATTACACTTGGGATAATGGCGTAAGCAATGGCATCGCCTTTACACCATTAACAACCCAAAAATATACGCTTACGAGCCCTGCAACAGGTTGTTCTCCAACCAAAACAGACACCATTACAGTCGTAGTAAACCCTCTTCCTACCGTAAGCGCCAACGATATTGCCATTTGTCCTGGCGCCTTTGCCAAACTAAAAGGGCAAGGTGCGGCAAGCTATACTTGGTCAAACGGCATCACAGATGATGTCAATTTTAAAGTAAATATAAAAACAAACTATACCGTAACTGGAACCGATGCACACGGTTGTAAAAACACAGGACAAGCTACCGTGACAATCAATACAAAACCAACAGTTATAGCATTTGGAGGCGCTTTTTGCGAAGGGAAAACAGGTGTTACACTTACAACAAGCGGTGCAGGTGCATCAGGAACCTATAAATGGACACCAAATGATGGCACATTGAGCAACACCACTATCAATAACCCAATTGCAACACCCACATCTACAGAAACCTATACGGTGATTGCAACAGACAGCAATGGTTGCAAAGACACCACTACGGCCACCGTAACTGTCAATAAAAAACCAATCATTTTAGCAACTAGAGGAGCATTTTGCGAAGGAGACAATGGCATCACACTTTCAGCGAGTGGCGCCTCGGGATCAAGTTCTTACACTTGGTCACCAGCAACAGATTTATCAAATGCCTCCATCCCAAACCCAAAAGCAACACCTTCAAGTACAACAATTTATACCGTTACCGGAACAGATGGCAATGGCTGTAGCAATGCAAGCACCACCACCGTTACTGTTAACGCAAAACCAAATATCGTAGCTACAGGAGGTAGCGTTTGTAAAAACGACCTTAACGGCATCACCTTAAATGCGACAGGAGCTGGCATTGGAGGCATTTACACTTGGGCGAGCGACCCTACTTTATCAAATACAAGCATCTATAACCCTATTGCCATCACCAATGTAGACAAAACATACACTGTGACAGGCACAGATGTTAATGGCTGTAAAAACAGTACAACAACTAATGTGAAAGTAAACAATTTGCCGATTGTAACTGCCAATACCCCTCCGGTGGTCTGCCAAGGAACATTCATCACCCTGACTGGAGCAGGTGCAGTATCTTACAGCTGGGACAAAGGGGTAGTTGACAATGTGCCATTTAAAGCCACAACATCCACCAATTACATCGTTACCGGAACAGATGGCAATGGCTGCAAAAACACCAAAACAGTTTCTGTAGTGATTATAACGGCACCTGATGCGCCAATCATAATTGTCAATAGTCCATTTCTTTGTCAATTTAGTACCCCAACACCGGTTTCTGCTACAGCAACACAATTAGGAACTATCAAATGGTACAAGGCTGCCAATGCTGTAAATTCATTTCCAACACCTGATGTCATCAATACCAACATTATTCAAAACCAAGAGTTTTGGGCAAGCAACACTATTGGCACTTGTGAAAGCGAAAAAGCTTACGCAAAAGTTAACATCATCGCCAACCCTGAAGTTTCTTCCATTACACCACCAGTGATATGCAAAGGGGATATTCTCGAAGTTAAACTTAACTTTAGTGGCATGCCCGATTTTACCTTGACGTATGAATACCAAAACAACAGCAGCAGCACTACTTCAAACACCAATAGCAAAACCTTAAGTTTTTCACCAAGCACAGATGGCAATATTCAATTTACCAAATTGACAGACAAATATTGTTTTACGGTGTACAACAATTTTCTTCAAAGTTATGTGGTAAATCAAAAACCAACATTAACCCTCAATGCTGAAGACACCATTTGCGATATGTCGTATGTAGCGCTACACATGAGTTCAAACATGGCCAATACACAATTCTCGTGGACCTATACTTCACCAACCGACATTACTGGAGCAAGCATAGGAAGTTACAATTCAACTGATGCCAATTTTCAACACCAATTACACAACACAAGCAAATTGGTAAAAGACATCGTGTATACCATTAGTACAAACGCCAATGGCTGCGAAGGGCAAAGCCTTCCACTTGTGGTTAAAGTTTTACCAAGCTATATACCAACCATCAACACTATTGGAACCGTATGTGCAGGAACAAACATTACCCTTCATACAGAAGACATTCCATTTGGCTATACCTTACAATGGTTTAAAAACAATAAATTATTAGTAAACGAAACCAAAACATCGCTAAACACCACCATCAATGGTTTTGACAATTATGTAGTGGAAGCTACAGACTATTGCGACAACACCGTTTTTGCAGAAACAAACTCCCTCATCTATGCACCACAACATTTAAAGTTAACAGCTTTAGACTCTTGCGCTACCACTTCCACCAAACTCATTGCACACGCCGATACATTGCTAGACAATATAAAATGGGCAATAGGAAGCGAAACATTTGCCGAGCAAATCTCCAACCATCAAAGTAGCATTACTCATACTTTTCCAAGTCCAGGAAAATATAATATTCACCTTCAAGGATTATTGGGCACTTGCTTGTTAGCTGACACCACTTTTGAGTTCATCAGCACTGATTGCAACTTGCATTTTGTAAATACATTTACACCAAATGATGACCAAGCCAATGATGTATGGCAAATTGAGGGCATCGAAAAACAGCCACAAGCCTCTTTGTGCATATTTAACCGTTGGGGAGTGATCATTAAAAAATATGAATCTCACATTCCATTCAATACCTGGGATGGCACAAATACAGAGGGTCAATTGGTAGAAAATGCAACCTATTATTATGTTCTTGACTTGAAAAGCAATAAGAAACCAATTAAAGGATACGTTACCCTATTAACCAAAATTTCTGCGCAATAAAACTTTTACATTTCAAAACTCAAAAGGCTCAGGTCAATAATGACTTGGGCCTTTTTAATGAACAAGTATTTTAAGGTCTGCTATTCAAACTATTGTGTTATTCAAAACATGAACTTGAAATAACAATCGTACTTAAGACATTTTTGAATGTATTGCATTTCTTATCATGACAGACCTTCATACGAATTCAAACACCAAACCTCTTCACTAAACTGAGCAAACCGTAAGCATATGAAAATAAAAAGTAGGCAATAAAATATTATATCACAATTTCATTATAATATATAATATTATCATTAAATTTAACTTTCAAAAAGTTTATTTTATAAATAAATATTTCATTAATAATATTATGAAAGCAAAAAACCAAGTAATTACAATATTGACTAAATGGTCATTTGTAAAAAAAACAATGTTACTCACCATGATCATGGCAGGATTATCAGTCATTTTTACACCAATTTTTGCTCAGAATACAGCGCATCTCAATTGGGACATACTCAATAAAACAACAAAAAGAGCGATTTGGATGTGGAAACCCAATACGACTAACCAATGGGATGGCGTAACAGGATACAAACAACTTGTTGACAACCATAAAAAATCTCAAGACAACTTGATTGATTTTTGCCGCAATAAATCAATCAATACCATTTATGTATTTATTGGCTCATGGGAATGGGACCAAGCTACTTTTAATACCGGAAAGTTATACAACGAAGCAGGCTATGCCGCTTTAATACAAAAAGCCAACGCAGCAGGCATAAGAATTTGGGCTTTGTTTTATTTGTATGATGACCCTAATAACTTAACAAGCTATGCCACAGCAACCACAAAAATCATAGACGCCGTTGGAGGATTCAATCAACGATATCCATATTCAGGTTTTGATGGAATACAAGCCGACAATGAACCATCAAAAACAACAACCTATACCGACATGATTGACTTTTGCAAATTAGCGCAATCAAAGACCAACACCTGGAAAACGACCCTTAAAAATGCAGGAGCCACGCCATTTATATTTTCGAGTGTATTAAAACCAGCATGGGTACTAACCAATTATACCTACAATAAGGTCACAAAAGAAATGTTTAAATTTATAGTAGATGCCATAGACCATGTAGCCTTGATGGATTATTATGACACCCAAACAAAATTAAAAGAAATTGCAACCCCTGTATTAAGTTATTCAGCAAGCCTTAACCCTGTAAAACCAGTAGCGATTGGCATTGAAACAGGCGCTTTTGCGGTAAGCAACACCATCAATACTTATGACGATGAAATCAATGCAGAAACAAACACCACCCGATTCAATAAAATTGAAGGAGATTTAGATGCGGTTGAAGCTGTATTTAAAACCTATAAATCTTTTGAACGTTTTGCCGTGCACGACCTACCCCAATATTATGCCCATTGGTTCGGCAAAGAACAAGGAGATTGGTTAGACCTGAATCCTACTTGGGCCACTCCGCCCTATGTTGACCTTAAAAAAGATGCTTCTCAATTTGCCAATTGGCCAAATAGCTTACCTACGAATGTGGCGCCAGTAGTGACATCAACACCCACCGTAGCAATTGCAACCAATGCATTGTACACCTATACGATTACTGCTACAGATGGCAACAATGACGCCCTCACTTTCAGCGCGAAAACGATACCTGCTTGGTTAAGCTTCAACCCAAACACAAAAATATTAACGGGTACACCTGGCATAAATAACCTCAATAATCAAACCGTTATTTTAAGTGTAACAGATGGGAAAGTAACAACAGAACAAGCATTTACCATTTTTGTAAATAGCGCTCCTGTATTTGCCTATACCCCTATCATAACCGCCACACAAGGTTTGCTGTATTATTATATCGCCAAAGCTACAGACCTCAATGCCGACCAACTGACTTACACTGCCCCTGTATTACCCACATGGTTAAGTTTCAATGCCAACACACAAACTTTAACCGGAAAACCGACGATTGCCAACATCGGCAATCACCATGTAACCATTAGGGTAACAGATGGAAAAATAGCCGTGGACCAAGTTTTCATTATTAACGTTTTAACTATTTCAAAAACAAGCAACTACATTTTAAATGAAGGCGTCGAAAATTTAGGCGTATGGGATTTATGGGCAGGCAAAATCACCAACACATGTGCCAATACCGGAAACTATGGTATTCAATTAACGCTCAACGATGCAGGCGCACAGCAAACGGTGTATAATTTAAAACCCATGACAAGATATGCCTTTAATGCCTACATTAATTCAGGAGGCAGCAACGTCAGCTTGGGTACCAAAAGTTTTGGAGGCCCCGTGGTAGAAACCATTTGCAACAGCACCACATTTACAAAATTCACCAAGATATTCATCACTGGAGACACCAACACCTCTGCCATTGTGTACATCTATCGAAATGGAAACACCACCACTGTCTGCGCTGATGATTTTGAAGTACTTGAAGCACCAATTCCTTTAGGAGTAGCGATAAATGATATAGATAACACATTTACCATATACCCAAATCCGACTTCAAACCAACTACATATAGATTTCAACCTTCCCAATGCAACACTTTGCAATATCACAATAGTCAATAGTCAAGGTCAAAAAGTCGAAGAAATATTAAATAAACCACTACTTTCCGCAGGATTTTACCATGAATCTTTTGATATACAGGCATATTCCGAAGGCATTTATTATGTAAAATGTACCTCAAACCACAGTACTATTATAAAAAAAATAAGCATCATCCATTCAAAATAAACATGTTATAAAAAACAACTTAAATACCTGAGCAACAAATTTTAAAACACTTGTTAGGTCTTCGTCAATCCAATGTATGTACATGGCGTAACAAGTCATTATAACTCAAAAAATACAAAACGAAAGGATAAGAAATAACTTTTATATTATTTTAAAAATAAATATAACAATATGTTTATTTAATTGTAATATTTGTGTAATTTTATCTTTCGAAACACATATATAGATAAATAACAATAAAATTAGCAACAATATGAAAGCTACGCCATACTATCAACACTTTAATGGAATTGTATTAGCAATGTCATTTTTTGTGGTATTGTTCTTGAGTAATCTCATGACTTCAAATGCACAAAACACAGCACACCTCAACTGGGACTTATTAAACAAGCCCATTAAAAGAGCCTTATGGGTATGGAAACCTGTCACAGATAACAATTGGGGTGGCGCCACAGGTCACAAACAATTGGTTGACAACTATAAAAATTCACAAGACAATTTAATTGCCTTTTGTAAAAACAAATCCATTAATACCATTTATATATTTGTAGGTTCATGGGAATGGGACCAAGACAGCTATAACACTGGAAAGCTATACAATGAAGATGGATATGCCTCTTTAATCCAGAAAGCCAATGCGGCAGGAATTAGGGTTTGGGGATTGTTTTATTTTTATGATGATGCCAATAATTTCACAGACTATGTCAGCATCACAACCAAAATCGTTGATGCTGTAGGAGGATTTAACCAAAGGCATCCAAAATCAGGATTTGATGGCATACAATCTGACAACGAGCCTTCCTCAACATTGGTTTATGGCGACATGATTGATTTTTGTAAACTCGCCAAACAACAAACCGCTACGTGGAAAACAACACTAACGAATGCTAACGCCAAACCATTTATTTTTTCGGCAGTCGTAAAACCTTCTTGGGTAACCACTAGCATTACTTATAAAAGTGAAACCAAAGAAATGTACAAATTCATCCTTGACAATGTAGAACAAGCCTCCTTGATGGATTATTACGACACACAAGCAAAACTTTTAAGTGTTGGCAATCCAGTTTTGGACTATGCGGCAAGTTTAAATCCAATCAGACCAGTTGCCATAGGCATTGAGACTGGATGGAAAAGTGTAAATTCCCCAAACACCTATAATGATGAAATTATAGCAGAAACAGACTTGACAAGATTCAACAAAATGGAAAACGATTTGGATGCTGTTGAAGCGACATTCAACACGTATAAATCTTATGAAAGATTTGCAATACATGATTTAGCACAATATTATGCGCTTTGGTTTGGACAAGAACAAGGTTATTGGCTTGATGCAAACCCAACATGGGGAACGCCAGCGGCGGTAAATTTAATGAGTGATGCGTCTCAATTTGCAGGTTGGCCTACGCCACTTCAAACCAACGCACCACCGGTAATCAATACCACCCCTACCTTAACCGCTACAAAAAACATCCTTTACAACTATACGATTGCGGCAACCGACCTCAACAACGATCCACTCACTTATAGCGCGACAACATTACCAACATGGTTAAATTTTAATACTACAAGCAAATTACTATCTGGAACACCCAGTATAAATGATATCGGAAACCATACGGTTACTTTACAAGTAAGTGATGGCACCGAAAACACAACACAAACCTTTGTTATTCAAGTTACCGCATCAGAAGTGCTCAAAAATTTGTTAACCAACGGCAGTTTTGAAAGTAATACCGCATGGGATTTATGGGCAGGCACAAGAAGTGTCAATTGTGCGAAAACAGGCTCCTATGGTGTTTCATTAACAGCAAATGAAGCCGGGATAGAACAAAAGGTAACAGGTTTAAAACCTCTGACAAGGTATGCCGTGAGTGCTTATGTCAATACCGGAGGATCAAATGTAGGCTTGGGCACAAAAAAATTTGGTGGACCAACCTATGAAACCATTTGTAACAGCAACACTTTCACTAAATATACCAAAATATTTACCACCGGAGACACCAATACATCAGTTATCATCTACTTATATCGCATTGGCAATACCACTGCCGTTTGTGCTGATGATTTTGAATTAGTCGACAGTACAATCATAAGTGGAATAGCGGAACAAATAACCTTCAACAACCTTCAAGTATACCCTAATCCGAGTGAAAGTGTAGCACAAATAGATTTTGATTTGCCTAAATCTTCTCTTGTATCCATAGACTTGTATTCAATTCAAGGTCAAAAAATTCAAACAATTATAGCGCATCAAACACTTGAAGCTGGACATCAAAACGTACAAACCAATGCATTGGAAGCCGGCATTTACTTTTGTCAAATCACCATCAATAACAGCACAAAAAGTGTAAAATTGGTCATCTTAAAGTAATCCAATAAATACTACGGGTATGAAATCTCTTACGATAGGATTGATTTTGTTTAGCAATTTTGCCTTTGCACAAACAAATTTCACAGAAGAGTTCACCAAAAAAGGGCTTCCAGTTCAAGGAGGAGATTGGTCATACAAAACAGACATCTACCCAAAACAAGATGGTTGGAACAAAATATGCCCAGGAGATGGGTATGCCTACCTAACGGTAGATTCAGATGTATCCAATGACCATGATGAAACCAACCCCTATCAAACCATTACTGTCAATGGTGTGGGTCCAGGACACAGAATGGAAGTGAAAATGAAAGGCATTGCCGTACAAGGTTTGGTAGGTTTTATTTTTACTTATGAAGAATCCAATGAAATATTCAATGAAATAGACATTGAAATTGTTCCTGATGATGCCAAAACTTTGCCTGAAAATCATGACATTGACAGTATCTCTGGATGGACAGATGCGAGGTTTAACAGTTGGGGAAACGCAAATGTTAGTACAGAAACACCTTATGATGGCGCATTTAAAGCCATTGTAAACGAATCTGGGAAAAAGATATCGTTAATAGACAATAAATTTCACATTTTCACCATTGATTGGTACAAAGATAAAATTGATTTTTTTATTGATGGTGTACCTCAACACAGTATCACCAAAGCTGTAGCAAGCAATACTTCCGATGTTATTTTAGGATTTCGCGATTTGGCATGGGCCGGAGAAATGAAATGGCAAGGTACCAAAACCTTGGTTATTGATTGGCTAAAAGTGACACCGCTTCAGAGCAAATAACAGCAAAATTTTAACTCAAAATAGTTACGAAAATGAAACTAATCGGACTAAATATCAACTGCATATTGCGTTGTGTTTGCATTACCCTATTACTTGTTCAGCCCCTAATCAGTCATGCACAAACTGCAGGCGTTCTCGTTATTCCTAAACCACAACAAGCAATTTTAGGTGCAGGTGTTTTTACATTAACAGACACCAGCAATATTATTGTGCAAGCAAATAGCCTAGAAGAGGGTACTAAATTAGCTAACTTTTTAAAAAAAGCAACTGGTTATTCATTTCCTGTCATCACCACTGTACTCACCGAATCAAGTGGTGATATTGCATTGTCTATTTTGCCAAGTACCAATACCACTATTGGTGAAGAAGGCTATTTACTTACTGTAAAACCAAACCAAATTACCATACAAGCCAACACCTCAACAGGCTTGTTTTATGGATGGCAAACCTTGCGTCAATTGTTACCCAATAAAATTGAAGCAAGTCAGGTTGTAAAATCAGTAAATTGGGTAATTCCAGTGGTAAGTATCACCGATGCACCAAGATTTAAGTGGAGAGGTTTTTTACAAGACGACAGTCGTCATTTTTTTGGCGTAGAGGCCACCAAAAAACTACTTGACCTCATGGCCATGATTAAACTCAATAAATTTCATTGGCATTTGGTTGATGACCACGGATGGAGAATAGAAATCAAAAGTAGACCTAAACTACAAACCATTGCCTCGGTGAATGCCAATTGTAGTGGCAGAAATAGTGGTTATTACACCCAAACACAAATTACCGAAATCGTAAATTATGCCGCAGCGTTACACATAGAGGTGATTCCTGAAATTGAAATGCCAGGCCATAGTGTAGAAGTATTGGCTGCCTATCCAGAATTATCTTGCACAAAATTAAATGCCGCATACGGAGGTCCATTTTCAGTACAATGTGCCGTAGGAGCCTCTTCAGATTTATTGTGTGCAGGCAAAGAAGCCACTTTTACATTTATCTCGGATGTTATCTCAGAAATTGCCCCATTGTTTCCTGGTGGTTACATTCATTTAGGAGGAGATGAAACCAAAGACTTTTCAAGGTGGACTCAATGTAAAGATTGTAGTAAAAGAAAAACGGCCGCAAACATAAGCACCGACTTACAGTTAAAAAACTATTTCATGACCAGGGCAGCAGGTATAGTCGCCAACCAAAATAAACAATGGATAGGTTGGTCTGGAGTTGAAACCAACAGCATTCCTCCGGCCAATGGCATTTTACAATATTGGGAACCAGAAGCAAGCACCACCGCAAGCGCTTACACTACCGCCAGGGCGGGCTATAATATGATTTTGTCTCCTTACGATTTGGTATATTTCGACATGAGATGGGTAGATGGTGAACTTGGAGATACTTGGGGACCAGCCATTGATTTAAGCACCGCCTACAATTACGAACCAATGCCAAGTGGATTAACCACTTTACAACAATCCAAAATACTTGGGGTAGAAGCCTGTATTTGGAGTGATAAAATTACCAACGAAAATGACAAAGAATTTTTAGTGGCCCCACGAATATTTACGACGGCTGAAATTGACTGGGCTGCACCCGGAAAAGATTACAACAATTTTCTTGCTAGGGTATACCCTAAATATGAACGGCTAGACTCCCTTCATTTTAAATACAGAAAACCAGACCCAGGTATTGGCCTCATGATTACCTCCCAAGCCAATACTAATATCAAAGTTGACAGTCTATATACTTATACTTTCAGCGGGTATGATACTGGAAATTTAACCGTCACTTTTAGCGCCCCAATCCTTCCTTCATGGCTTATTTTTAATCCAGTTACGGGAATATTGACAGGTATTCCAACTATCAATAACCAAGGCCCAAACAATGTTACCCTTAGAATATCAAATGGCATTAGTGAACTAGACCAATCCTTTACAATTACAGTGGGGAGCATCGGAAATGGCACAGGTTTATTACGCAATGCTGACCTTGAATCAATTGGAGGATGGGATTTATGGGG
>JBIKPL010000207.1:0-5402 GCA_044357485.1 Cytophagales bacterium | reverse complement strand
GGATAGAAGCAGACATTATAGGTTACAGAAATGTATTAGAGGTAACCATGTCAAAATTTATAAAAGATAAACCAGTAAATAATGAAAAAAAATAACCTAATTGATTTATTGGATGGCAATGTTGAGATTGAGCAATATGGGCAAATCCAATCTGTTCATTTGAATGGTATTGAAATTCCTATTATTCAAAGAGATTATGCACAAGGGAGAGAAAATGTAGAACCAATACGTAAGAGATTTCTAGAGTCAATTTTTATTCACCTTATTGAAGATGAGGAGATGGAAATGGATTTTGTATATGGTTCTATTAAAACATTTATAAATGGTAATGAAAGCAGAAATGTATTTTTACCTCTTGACGGACAGCAACGACTAACTACTTTGTTTTTGCTATATTGGTTTATAGGTAATCGTGAACTAAAGGATGACGAATTAAATGAGCTAAGAAAAAAACTAGCGAAATTTTCATACTCAACACGCGCATCTGCTAGAATGTTTTGTGAAAAGCTTTCAACTATAAGTCTTGAAGGTAATGATATGCAAAAAATTGAGTCAGCATATTGGTTTCATAAAAGTTTTAATAATGACCCAACTGTTATGGGTATGTTGAATATGCTTGCTTCTATTAAACAGATTTATGATGAAAAAGAAAAAAATGATTTATATCCGAAACTAAAGAACTTATGTTTTTATTTATTACCTCTTGACGGTTTTGACCTTACTGATGAATTGTATATAAAAATGAACGCTAGAGGTAAATCCTTAACAGATTTTGAGAATTTTAAAGCCGATTTAATAAACTGGACAAAATCTGATAACAATATTGAAAAAGAAAAATTTGAAGAATTAGTAACGTTAGGAACTATAGAGGTTCCTTGGAGATTAGCACTTGCTTCCAATTTTGACAATAAATGGACAGATTTATTTTGGGCAGAAACAAAGAATAATGAAAAAGAAGAAGATAAAATAGTTGATCTTTTTTTCATGCGTTTTATTAATAGATTTTTCTTAAATCAATACATTGTCTCATCTAAAGAAACTGCTGAAAAAATTGAAGAAAGTAATCAATTTAAGTTTTTTTATTCAGAAGATGAAAATGGAGGAATTAAATATGATTCCTTCGATAATTATTCAAGCTTAATTTCATTTGAAAGTATTAAAAAACTAGAGATAGTTTTAAATCAATTATATGAACATAAAAAAGAAATAATTAATTTAATTAAACCAAGTTGGAACACAAACGAAGATTGGATATTTTATGATAAGGGTATAAACCAACGTCAACGTATTATTTTTTATGCTACCACTGTATATTTAGAAAATAACAACTTTGATAAAGATAAAATTTCATCTTGGCTCCGTGTGGTTTGGAATTTAATTATTGACCCAAAGTTAAGAAGTATTCCTGCCATGATTGGGGCAATGAAGTATATCAAGCAATTATCCGAAAATTGTTTGGATATAGAATCATTTATAAGTACCCCTGATTTCCCTTTATTCAATGACTATGTTCCTTTTAGTGATCAAATAATTCAAGAGCATAAAAAAGCAGTTTTAATTAAAAGTGAACCCAAATGGAAAAATGAAATTATTATAGCCGAAGTACATAAATTATTTCAAGGGAATATTAATTTTTTATTATTCGAAGAAAATTCTGAAATCAATCAATTTATAAAATATAGAGATTGTGCCATTAAATTATTTGAGGAAAATGATCTAAAAGATACACCAAATAATTATTTATGGATAAGAGCTTTACTTGCTCAATGTGATATAATAAATTTACCAATAGATTTATCAAATGGTAGTTTTAATAATTGGGGTATAATAATAAATAATTCATTGAAAAATGCAATGAGAAAATTACTTGCTGAATTAATTGAATGTGGTGGTTCAATTAAGGATTCATTAAATAAAATTTGCAGTGAATATAATATAAATAATAATGTAGCTTGGGTATTTCCTTTGGTTAATTGGGTTGGAAAAAATGGGGAAACATTACTTGGTAATTATTCAGAATCAAGAAGAATTATAAGTTACAATTATTATGGTTATGAAGATGAATATGTGTACTTATATAATAAAACAAAATGGACAGAAGGAAATATAAATTTAAGCAGTCATAGGAATTTAGTTGTTTCAAAATTGTTAAAATTTAATTCTGAAATAAAGATGTTAGAAGAATGGCGATCTATCGAACATGTTTTTTTCAAAGGGCGTAATATCTTGTTAGAAAGAACTTTAAAAGATTTTAAAATTAAATATATCGTTGAAAGTTCTAAAATTGTTGTAGGTATTGTGCTCAATGTTGAATTTAAAGACCAATTTCCATCATATAAATTTACGGAAGAGCAAGAAAAAATTGGTTGGATTTTTAAAATAGGACATGAATTTAAATCTAAAGATGAAAATGAAATAGATTTAATGCTTCAAGAGATTGAAAAAAACATATTCGATATAAATTATCCAGAAAGTGAAATTAGTAAAATAGAAAATCAATGAACTACAAATATTCAGAAGATGCCCTCATAAAGCAAGCCACAAAAAAAGTGATGAACGAAAATAACTAACCTTTTAGAAAACAACATTCTTTTATATACAACAAAAAACAGGTAAGTAAATGTGAATTTACTTACCTAAATGATACTTTTTGGTTATCTCAAAAGTTAATAGCTGAGTTGTTTGGCGTAGAAGTACCTGCTATAAACAAGCATTTGAATAATGTTTTGACGAAAAATAATTAATTCGAGTGTCAACTATATCCATTTTGGAAATAGTTAGGATGGAAGGAAATTAAAAATATAAGTTGAATCTTATATACTCGATGACAACATTGATATTGCGAATAGTTGAATCAAAATTGTTCATTTCTTCTTTTTAATTTTACCAAACCCAATTTCATTGTGTTCATTTTCTAATTCAAAATAATCATATTCCCTTGTTTTCCATTTGTTTTTGGAGAAAACATAAGCGAAAATTGTTTCACCAAAAGCGATAACGAGTTTATCCTTTGGTTTAAATAGGAGTGGGGTATCAAAAATGTTGGATTCATTCAGTTGTCTCAATATTGATTCGTTATTTATTTTATAATTCTCTGGATCAAAGAAAGATGAAGGGAAATAGGGTTGACCTATGATATACATATCTTTAGTTTTGTCAAAACGGTGCAAACTCCAATAATTTTTAAGCGATTCTGTACTTTTAGCTTTACAAGTGCACAAAATGATTTGATCTGAAACTTTACACATTGATTTGTTTTTATGTAGAATTCAAATAAATGAGTTTTCACTGCAACCTATCTGCAATGAAAACGTATTTTTAGAGAAATCTAAAGAATACTATGCCTGTAAATCTCGATGCCCTCAAACGATACCATATTTTAAACGAATGCTTTCGCAATCAATTTGGCAAGTATGACATTGCCAAACTCATTCAAAAATGTAGCCATGAGTTGGGTAAATCGGTGAGTGAGCGCACCATTCGTGAAGATATTAAAGTGATGCGTAGTGGTGAGTTGGGCTATGAAGCACCCATTATTTTTGAGCAATATTACTATTATTCAGATTTGAATTTTTCTATTAAAAATTGCACCCTCAATACACAAGCTATTAAGGATATCTCCTTTGCTATTAGTATTTTAAAAGAGTATAAAGGCTTTAAGTTTTTTGAAAGTTTGAATGGTATTTTTGAGAAATTAGAAACCGATATTCACCTTAAAACAAAGGAAAGCATCGGTAAAGTAATTGATTTTGAAAAATTTACATCGCGTCAAGGTTTACAATTTTTAACACCTATTTTAGATGCTATCCTAAATGAGAATGTACTGAATATTCAATACCAGAGTTTTGTAAATGAATATCCAGTTATTCATCAAATTCATCCTTATTTTTTAAAAGAATACCAGCACCGTTGGTATGTATTAGGCTATGTGAAACGTAAAGGCAACTTGATCACTTTAGCTTTAGATAGAATCAAATCAATAAATATTGAGGAGCATGAAATTTACATACCCAACATTGAGTATGATTTTAATGAGTTTTTTAAACATGTGATAGGTATTACAGCACCAGTGTCAACACCTGAAGAGATTATATTATCATTTACTCCGCTAGGAGGTAAATACTTTAAATCTCAACCATTTTATCCTGAATATGAAATCCTTGAAGAAAATGAAAAAGAATTAAGGGTGAAAATGAATTTGCATATCAATTATGAATTAGAAAAAGTAATCTTATCAAACTTGGGGGAAGTGAAAGTGTTGTCACCACAAAGTTTAAAGGATACAATTGAAGATAAAATTAAGGCTTATTTGAAAAGTATTTAATGAATGCCTATAAAGTGCAACTCTCCGTTGCACTTTATGTGGTTCATGTTATATCCAAACGTAGGATAAAATTTACAATTGTATTATAAAAGCTGCTTTACGTATTCATTAAGTAGGTCTGATTCATAAGTTTTGATGAGATTAACATTCTCAATACCTAATTTTAATTTTAATTGGATTAGAAATGATTCAATTTTATTATTTAATTCTTTTGAAATAAATTTTTCTTCAGTACTCCAATTTTCTAACAATTCTTTTAAAATTCCAGAAGAATCATATTTAGCAAAATAAAATAATTTTGAGGAATTCATATTTTCATATTGAAATTGATTCAAATCAATTAGTTTAGCTATGCAATATGCTTCATATCCATTATCGTCCATCTTTAAAACCTTTTCAATCTCAACTTTTGGCCGTTCATCTGCAGGTAAATGATCAAATATTCCATTGAAAATTGCAAGGCAAAACCCCATATATCCATCACTAGTTTCAGAAAAATGCTTATAAAAATTTAGTACTTTGTTTGTATTGATTGCTTTTTCATTCGGATATATAAACAATGAAAGCTTGTTAATAGCTGATTTGAAATTACCATAGAATTCCTCATTATAAGGATTATAATTTTTGTTATTTATATTCAATGCATAGTTGGTAATTACATCGTGAAAGTGTTTTTCTGCTTCTATATAATTATTTAATTCAAAGTGTTTTAGACCTTGGTTATAAAGATTTTCTATTGATAAGTTAGTATTCATTTTTAGAATAATTTAAATTAGATTTAATGGATTTATTACAGTGCACCATTCATTATCAAATTGAAGCCTTTTCTTTAGCTCATTATTGATAATAATATTGTAACGAACTTTAAAACTAAGTTCTGATTCTTGAAATATTTCATGCTTGGTTAAAAGTAAATTATTGAAAAACCTTTTTTTATATTTTTGGTGAATTTCTAATTCAAGATTTATAGGTACATCTTCTAGTGTTCTGCTATAGCCATAAACGTAATCAAAATAATTATCTTCAGGTCTATAAATAGATATGAATTTTTGATCATTATCTAATTCAGCAGAAATGA
>JBIKPL010000206.1:0-5410 GCA_044357485.1 Cytophagales bacterium | reverse complement strand
ACTCGCTATTTTTCTTGTGGTCAAATCATAGCGTATTAAAAGATTACCTCAACCCACAAGAAAAATGAGCTCAAACAAAGCCTCTCCCGCTAACGCAAAGAGAATTAGCCAATCATTTCAATTAAATGGAGTGGCCATTTTAGCATCATAATTTTAAGTTTTTTTGCTAAATATGATTTACAAATGATGTGAATTGAGTTTTTCAGACCCTAAATAATATATACTTTTAATTCCATTAATTGTTTCATAAGAAATACTATATATAAAACAATGTCGAATTAGTTAACTACTTTTAAATCCGTGACAATCCACTTAATCCTCCAAATCTACAGGGCAAACGCATTAAAATTGTGGTTTTATTTAAAATAATAGAAGGTACAAAGGTGCATATTCAGCGTTTATCCGCATAATCTACTCAATCTGTGTTCAATTTTTATTTATTCTTTAAAAGAATAAATAAATGGCACGCAGATTATACGGATTTGGCGAATTTTCACGGATATATAACGCTATGTTTTCATTTTATTCAATTATTTTAATGCGTTTGCCCTATCCAAATCTATGTGCAATTTTGTTTTTATTCTTTGTCAATGAATAAAAATTTGGAACGCTGATTGAGCGGATTGGACAGATTGACACGGATTTTATCCTTAACTTAACGCTATTGATATATAACCAAAAACAAATTTTGTTAAATTGACCTTATTTTTATATTTTGCAAAAATGTATATTTTCAGTGGAAGAATGTATAAGCGAAGTATTCTTATTGTCTTTTGTATTATTTATTCTTATTGTAATTTATTTGCCCAAAAATCGAAAGAAAATTTGGCAGAACTGCTAGAGTATGCCGAATTTTATATGCAAGATGAGGATTATACGAATGCCTTACCAATATTAAAATCTTTAGATTCTTTGGATGCTAAAAATCCGATTTATGCCTACCAACTCGGGATTTGTTATATCAATACTGGCCGTCATTTAAAATCATACAGTTATTTTGAAAAGGCTGAAAAATTAAAATTCAGTGAACCTAAATTACATTTTTATTTAGGCCAAACCAATCAACTCAAACATCGTTTTGACAAGGCGATTCTCCATTACCAAAATTATTTAAAAGCAATTCCCAGTACTGAATATGAATTTGAAAAAATCCATTTTGAAACCAGTAATTTTATCAATCAATGTAATACAGGAAAACAATTTTTAAATATTCCATTGGCCATTAAAATTGAAAATATTGGCAAAGTCATAAATACGCCTTATCCTGAATATGTGCCTTTGGTTTCAGCCGACGAAAACACCTTGATTTTCACCTCTAGACGACCTGAAACTACAGGTGGTAAAAAGGATGAAATTGATGATGTGTATTTTGAGGATGTGTATATCTGCAACAAACAAAACAGCAATTGGTCAACCCCTCTGGGAATAAGTAAAAAAATCAATACCAATCAACACGATGCCTGCGTGGGAATTTCACATAATGGCAAAACATTGTTCCTGTATAAACCAGATAAAAAATCAAGAGAAGTGCTTTCAGGTGATATATACCGCTCAGATTTTGAAAATAATGAATGGTCAAAACCTGTAAAATTAAATCCAAATATCAATTCTAAATACTGGGAACCAAGTGCTTGTATTTCAAATGATGACAATACCATTTATTTTTCAAGCAACAGGCCTGGTGGATTTGGTGGCTTGGACATTTATAAATCTACCAAAATAAACGGAGAATGGGGGCCTGCGGTAAATTTGGGAGAACTTATCAATACGCCCTATGATGAAGACGCTCCCTTTATTCATGTGGATAATAATGTGCTGTATTTTAGTTCTAAAGGACATCAAAATATGGGAGGATATGACATTTTCTTTTCTGAATTTAACCTAAAAAATCAGTCCTGGAATTTGTCAGAAAACATTGGGTATCCGCTAAATTCTGCTGATGATGATATTTATTTTAGCTGGAACCAACAAGCCAATAGGGCTTACTTTTCGTCACTCAGAGAAGATTCGTATGGAGAAAAAGACATTTACAGGGCCACAAGAATTTCGTCGGATACCATAAAAATAGCGTTGAAAGGGTTTGTTTTGGATACGATTTCCAATAGACCTGTTGCCGCTTCTGTAGCATTTTTTGACCTGAAAACGAAAAGAAATATTGCCAGTTTCAATACCGATACGCTTACTGGAAATTATAGTGTATTGTTGGAGAAAGGAAAACGTTTTTTGGTAAAAATTGTACACCAGGATTATTTGTACAAAGAAGAAATTATTGACATTAATACAGAGAGTGCTTTGATTGAACTGAGAAAAAATTTCAGGATCAAAAAAATCATCAAGAAGAAACATGAAGTGGCATTGGTTCAGCAGCAGTTGAAAAATTCGCCTCTAAAATTATCAAAAAAAGAAGTTAAAAAAATTGCCAAACAACTTAAAAAGGAAGATACCACCAGTACTTACCAACTCACTACTTTGCGGACAAAGTTCAAAGTGGGGGACAAGATTATTTTTCACAACATTCTTTTTGATACAGACAATGCTGATTTAAACCAAGAATCGATTGTTGAAGTGGAAGAAATTTACAATGTACTGAAGTCTTACCCCGAAATCAAAGTTGAAATTTGTGGCCATACTGATAGTATAGGCCTAAGGAAACACAACCTTGCGTTGTCTAAAAAACGTGCAGAAATTGTAGTGAAATATTTGGAAAAACGAGGCTTAAAAAACAACCGTTTGACAGCCAAAGGTTTTGCGGAAGGGTTTCCTATTGCCACCAATATTACCGAGAAAGGCCGTCATTTGAACCGCAGAACAGAAGTAATGGTTACCCGAATCAATACCAATAAAATGGAGGCAAATATTCCTGAGTTTGCACCTAAAATCAATCTGCCTTCTGCTCCTCAGAAAATGAATACGCTGGGCATAAAACTTTACTTTTCTTATAACAGTGCCACATTAAGCGCCTATTCTTTTCAACGTTTGCGTCTGGTAATTAAAGAGTTGAATGAGAATACGTCTATGAGAATTCGTATACATGCTTATTCAGACCCATTGGGTGACCATAAGTATAATGCGACTTTATCCAGCATTCGTGCAGATGTGATTCGTTTACATTTGATCAGTAAGGGAATTGATGATTCGAGAATAGAAATTGCCTCAGAAGGAGACAATAAGCCTTTACTACATTCACCAAACAAAAAAGCCAACGTATTGAATAGAAGAGTAGAATTTGAAATTATTAGTGAGTAGTTTGGTTAAGTTATCAGTTTTCGAGTTGTTATGTTTACAAGTCATAATTATGTTTTTTGTACGAGTAATAATAAATTAACCTAAATGATGACAATCTATTTTAAGGTATAACTTGCCCAAATCGGAAAATGGTCAGAATAATTAACGGACCTATATACGTTGAAGGAATTTACTTGAATAGACTTATCAACAAACTGATTGTCAATTCTTAAAAAAGGAATCTTGCCATTATAAGAAAAGCCAAATCCTCTACCTCTTTCTTCAAAGGCATTGTTTAACAACTTACTTAAACGTAAATAAGTATTACCATAAGGCAAATCGTTTAAATCTCCACAAACCAATACTTTATAAGGAGACAATTCAATATGGTCTTTGAGTAATTCTAATTGTTTAGATCGAGCGATAAAACCTTTTTTCAAACGTCGCATGACAGATTTTAATTTCAATTGCGAACTTGAATCTACACCCGCATTTACAATATCGTCTTCATTGATACTCATTGATTGTAAATGCACATTGTACACCCGAATAATTTCTTTCCCAACTTTTAAGTCAACAAAAATCATTTGGTTATTGCTTTTTTTATCTTGTTCAATCACACCTTTATGAAGTATGGGAAACCTTGAAAATATAGCCATTCCAAAATCGCCACCATAGCGATTAGACAAACTTGATGAAAAGAAATATTGTTGCTGTGTGGCTTTGGAAATATGCTTTAAAGTATTAAATATTTTGGAATGAGAATCATTATAAAATTCCTGTAAACACATCACATCAGCCTTATTTTCGATAATCCATGACATCATATCTTTAGAGGATTGAAAATGGTCTTTTGCCAAATGGTCATAGGTATTAAACACACGTACATTATACGATAACACACTAAAATTCAAATCCTTTGAATCTACTACCAGAGGTGAATGAAAAGAAAAAGTACGTTGCACATTCCCCCAACCCAAGGCAATAATCAGAATCGGTACGACAACCTTGATGCTCGTTTTTACAAAAATATAGTAAACCAAAAACAAAAAATGCACCACCAATACAAGCGGAATACTCCAAGACATAAACCCAGCAAACCATACCCATTCAGGAGAAACGTATACTGAACCATATACCAATAGACTCGCTAAAACAATTAGCAAATATGTTTTAAAGGTAAAGGAGTAATTTAATTTCAAAATAATTGGACTTGTTAAACGCATAAAACTACTAAAAAATCAATGCAATGGCGACTATACCACAAAATAAATTAATTGACGAGTGCTTAAAAATACCCTCCAAACTTCAGTATTTAAAAATATTAGTCAAGCGCTAGATCCGATTTAAGCTCCTGAATATACCAAGAAGACAGAATGAAATTTATGTCATTACCCTTAAATTCACCCTTAAAAACTGCCCTATTTACTTGTTGAAACAACAAACTGGTATTGTTTACATCTAGGTCTTTTTGCTTAATCAATAATGGCACTATCGTCGCTTTAATTCTTGAAGGAACAAACTTTTTCAAAGGATTTAAAATAAATTTATGTGCAAATTTTTGATCGTAAGTTTTAGGATAAAAAGCTAAGCCTAATGGAGCAAACAGCTTTGTTTTTAAAAACGCAGCATAAAAATATTTATCGCTTCGCAAATGATTTGGCAAGTCATAAAAAAAGGAAACAAAATCATTATCCCATAAAGGCAATCGCCATTCAAAACCAAAATATTCATAGGTTCTAATGGTATTCACAATATTTTTTGACACTTTATTGATGGTAAACCAATTTTCATGCACACTGATAAATTCATCTAAACTGTTCCATGTAATGCCCTCCCACTCTTTAAGTATTGCCTCTTTTACGGCACTAAACTCTTTATCGTAGCGATATTGTTTGGTGTGGCGTTGCAAGACAAATTCTAGCGCTTCCTTTTTCCCTTTTGAAATAGCTTTTTGTTCGTTTAAAGAAGGCAAATAACTTCCTGCAGGAAGATCGCCACAATAGCCGGGCACAAATATGGCATCTTTAGGAATTAAGCCTTGAGTAGTTAAAAAATGCAACGCAAAATATTCTTGTTCTTGTGGAAAAGTTGCGGCATTCCCACAATACCGCCTAAAATCTTGCGCCTTTTGACTCGTATATTCGGCATATAACGGCGCCGTATAATCTATAAAAACCCATGG
>JBIKPL010000205.1:0-5485 GCA_044357485.1 Cytophagales bacterium | reverse complement strand
GGCTTGTTCTTTAGTTAAACCTTCTTCTAGCGCTTTCTTAAATTTTTTATTCCATAATTTTTTTTGATGTTCAAACCCGCGATAACTAGAAACTACATAAAGCTTAATACTGTCTTTTAAAGCATGCTCTTGCATTTGAATAAAAGCTTCATGGGCTTCAATGCGTAAAAAATATTCTTTCCCAAAAAGTTCAGGCGCCTGTTTACCAAGCAGTTGACCAACAGGAATAGCCGTAGCATCTTGTGCGGTTGACGCACAAGCATTCAACAAAATAAAACAGAAACACACCAATAAAGGCTTTAAAATTGGGGAGTATAATACCATTTAATAATTCTTGGATAACAATAACGAAGGTAGAATTGAAATTTCAGATTTCAAAACGCTAAATCTTTAATTCTGCTACAACCCTAACTCAAAATAACACCTCAGCATTGGTGCTTATTTTATTTCTTTGACTAAGGCATTTATTTCTTCCTCTATGTCATAGGTATGGAAAATTGCAGGATCAAGGGCAATATTCCCTTCGGAATCAATCAAAAAAGATTTTGGCAGATACTTTACATCATATTTCGATCTCACATTGCTAAGTTTCCCATTATCGGAATACAATTGCAAACCAGTTGGTTTGTATACATTTAAAAAATTGACCCATTTTTCTCTGTCTTTATCCGTCGAAACCTGAATAAAAACTACTTTATCATTACCTTCAAATTTGTGTTTCAACTTATCCACGACCTTCATTTGTTTTCTACAAGCCCCGCACCAAGTAGCCCAAAACTCCAAATAAATCACTTTCCCTTTCCATGCACTTAACTGATGTTGCTTACCTTCTAAATCCACCAATTCAAAATCTGGCGCAGGGGAAGGTTTGAATACCTCTTTAGATTGATCTATGGATTCAAATTGAGCAAATGTCTTTTGAAAATTCAACAAAACACCAACTATGACAAGACAATAATATTTATACATTTTACATTTATTTAGGCAAGATTAACACAATCAAATAACACACATGTAAGCAACTTATGTATGAGAAATCAACGTTAAATTTGATGGCATTACCCAATTTGTTGTGGGATTATTGTACAAGTGGCCTTTTTTTATTTCTAAAGGAGAGGAAATATTATTAACATACAATTGACCGGTTCCTAAACCTTGGTGATTTTGAGGTTTTAAATAAGCTGTAAATTGAGCTATGGCATTTAGACCAATGTTAGATTCCAAAGCAGAAGTAATCCACCATGCAATACCTAATTCCTCCGCCATGGTTATCCATCGGTGCGTAAGCATCATTCCCCCTAATAATGCTGGTTTAAGAATTATATATTGAGGTTGAATAAATTTTAACAATTGGAATTTTTCTTCTTCAGTATACACCCCAATTAACTCTTCATCCAAAGCAATTGGAATAGGTGACCTGCTACAAAGTGTTTTCATGCTTTCAATTTGGCCTGCTTTAATAGGTTGCTCTATAGAATGGATATCAAATGCCGCCAATTGATTCAATTTTGTTTCTGCATCTTCAAATGCAAAGGCGCCATTCGCATCAAGCCTAATCATCATTTCCGATTTATTAAACTGATTCCTAATAGAGGAAATCAGTTTACATTCTTGTTCAAAATCAATAGCCCCAATTTTAATTTTAATACAGTTATAGCCTTCTTCAATTTTTTGAGCCAGCTGTTCTTGCATAAATGAAATATCACCCATCCATACCAAACCATTGATAGGAATAGGATTTTCTCCATTCATAAAACTTGTCCCAAACAAATTTTTCTCTCCCCCCGATTGCAAATCAAATAAGGCTGTTTCTAACCCAAATCTTAAGGCAGGAAACTGTGGAGGAATGGCTTGTTCAATACTTAAAATCGGATTTTCGGCAAAGTGTTTACAATAAAAAATTAAATGTGATTCAATATCAGGCACATCATCCATACTCAAATGCGGAATAATATTCACTTCGCCCCAACCCACCACATTCGGATTATCGGATTCATACACTTTCAATAACCAACTCATTTTTTCGGTGAGTACCCCACGAGATGTCCCGGCCTTAAACTTAAATTGAAGCGGGTATTCGTAAATGTCTATTTGTAACATGGCTTTTTTTATTAAAGTACAAGGTACAAGGTACAGAGTACAAAGTACAGCGTACAGCGTACAGCGTTTAGATTACACTCCAGAGAATTCCATAAAACACAAAAGCATCAACACTAAACTTTTATATTAATACCAACCCCAAAACGCTGAACTTTAAACGCTAAACGCTGAACTTTAAACGCAAAACTTTAAACGCTAAACACTAAACGCTGAACTGAATACTCAACACTAAGAAAGGTGATTCCAACCTTGTGCTTTGATGGGGTATTGGTTATTTTTTTTGGAGACCATGATGACGCCTTTGGATTTGTCGGTAATGTAGCCAATCGTAGTAATGTCTTCATGGTTTTTTAGCTTTTCAAAATCTTTCATCGACACGGTAAACAGCAATTCGTAATCTTCCCCACCATTCATCGCAGCAGTAGTAGGATCTAACTTAAAATCAAAAAGCGTTTGTTCTGTTTCATGCGCTATCGGTAATTTATCTTCATAAATATATGCACCAACACCCGAAGCATTGCAAATATGCAATACCTCCGAGGCCAAGCCATCTGATATATCAATCATGGAAGTTGGAATAATGCCTAGATCTTTTAATTCGTGTACAATATCAGTTCTACCCTCAGGTTTTAACAAACGCTTGATCACATAATCTTTACCTTCCAATTCAGGTTGCATGTCGGGATTGGCAGTAAAAACTTCTTTCTCTCGTTCTAAAATTTGCAAACCAGCATAAGCAGCCCCTAAATCACCGGAGACACAGATAACATCATTTACTTTGGCACCACTTCTATAAGCGACTTCTGATTTTTTGGCGGTACCAATTACCGTAATAGAAATCATCAATCCCCTTTGAGAAGAAGTGGTATCGCCACCAATTAAATCTACTTTGTAGTTTTCGCAAGCCATACGAATACCACGGTATAACTCATCTACCGCCTCTACCGAAAAACGATTGCTAATGGCCAAACTCACGGTAATTTGTTGCGGAATACCATTCATCGCAGCTACATCAGAAACATTCACAGCCACCGCCTTATAGCCAAGGTGCTGTAAAGGGGTGTAGGCTAAATCGAAATGAATTCCTTCTAACAAGATGTCCGTAGAAATAAGGGTAACTTCTGACCTGTTTTTTTCAATCACAGCACAATCGTCTCCAATTCCTTTAAGGGTACTTTTTTGTTGTTTTTCTGCTTGATTAAGTTTAATTCTTTCGATCAAACCAAATTCGCCAAGGGTACTAAGTTCTGTTCTCATCATTTATATTATAGTACGTTAGTACGGTATTGAATATTATAGTGGTGTTTGTACCAATTCTACCAACACACCTGCAGTAGTGTTAGGATGTAAAAAACAAATCAATTTATGGTCGGCCCCAATTTTAGGAATATCATTCAACAGTTCAAATCCTTGGGCTTGCAATCTATTCATTTCAAGATAAATATCATCTACTTCTAAGGCAATATGATGCATCCCTTGTCCTTTTTTTTGAAGAAACTTTGCTAAGGTTCCGTTCTCATGGGTACTTTCAAGTAGTTCAATTTTAGTTTCACCAATTTGCAAGAAATGGGTGCACACCCCTTCTGATTCAACCATTTCTTTTTTATAGATGGTAGTACCTAAAATGGTTTCAAAGATTGGTGCCGCAACAGCTAAGTTATTGACAGCAATAGCAATATGATCTATATTTTTAACCACAATGAAAACTTAGGATGAATAAGGATAAAGATTCGACCTGTAAATATACAGGTTGCTAATTTTTTATGGTAACATTTGTAAACTTTTATCTTTTTTATAGAGTTATGACCACAAAAGTATTTATTTTTGTTTGTAAAACTGGTAAAATAATGATTTCAATTACAGAAAAAGCAAAAGCACACGTACAAGAACTTCGCGTAAAAGAAGGATACGGTGAAGAATATAACATAAGAGTATCGGTTAAAGGAGGAGGATGTTCGGGATTGATGTATGATTTAGATTTCGATAATCAGACCTCCGCTGCCGATCAAATATTTGAAGACAAAGGCATTAAAATCTTTGTGGACAAAAAAAGTCTACTGTATTTACTTGGTACAACACTTGATTTCTCAGATGGTTTAAACGGCAAGGGCTTTCAATTTGTAAACCCTAATGCAAGTAGAACTTGTGGATGCGGAGAAAGTTTCGCAGTATAATAAAAATGGTGTTGAGTGTTAAAAACTTAACACCATTTTTATTTATTTTTCAAATCATAATTTATGTCATATTTTAAGCATAATATTCTTATTATTTTTGAAGCTTAATTGACGTTAATACCCTGATTTTATACCATCAATTTAATTTTTAATCGCTTAGCTAATGAAAAAAATACTTATTGTAGAAGATGATGGTATAGTCGCCCTGATTAATAAAAGAATGGTTGAAAAAATTGGGCACGAAGCTTATTGTTGTGTTTCTAATGGTAGAGAAGCCATTAAAACTTGTCAAAAAACAAATCCTGACATTATTTTGATGGACATTCATTTGGAGGGAGATATTGACGGGATTGAGGCCATCAACCAAATCAGAAAATTCTCGAATACACCAGTCATTTTCATTTCTGCCAATATTAACCAAGAAATCTTAGCAAAAATTAAAGCGATACCATTTACTGATTATTTATTGAAACCAGTAGAACTCATACAACTTCAAACCGCTTTGGGTAAGCTGATTTAATTATTTCAATGCAAAATGATTGCCCAAAACCAAGTCTTGAATAGTGGTGGCATCTAAAATTCCGGCAGAAGCATCCCTAACTTTTTGCATCACATTTCTAATGGTACAGGTTTCTTCATCAATGCATTCTTCGCATTTTTGATAGTACAATTTACTGACACAAGGTATCTGTGCCAAAGGGCCATCAATAATTCGTATAATTTGCCCCATCGTAATTTCCGCAGGATCTTTAGCCAACTGGTACCCTCCTTCTTTCCCTCTTCTGCTATGCAATAAGGTATGCTTGCGCATTTCTAACAATATTTGCTCTAAAAACTTTTTAGGAATTCTCTCTTGTTCTGCTATTTCAGAAATAAGTAACCAACCATCATTTTTTTTCTTTGCAATGTAAACAATGGCTTTAATGGCGTATTTCACTTTTTTAGAAAGCATAAAATTGGTTGTTTTGTAAGAATACTTCAGTTTTGAAATTCAAATGTCATTGCTAATGCTAAAAACAGCTACACCTATATAAGACACCGAACAATTATGTTATTCATTTCCAAAAATATGGAAAATGAATAACATAATTGAAGACCATTGATTTAGTAAGCCCTTACGGTTTTGCCTTCCATAAAATTCACAAAAGCAGCATTCACCACTTTGTTGCCGCCTGGCGTAGGATAATTACCCGTAAAATACCAATCTCCAG
>JBIKPL010000204.1:0-5493 GCA_044357485.1 Cytophagales bacterium | reverse complement strand
GACCAATATATCAATGCCTATACGAGCAATATCAATTATCGCTTAAATTTATCCGCTCCTCGAAGTTGGCGCGATCAGCAAATTTTTAAACATGTAGCGTCAAAGTTTTCCAATGTATTGTCATGGACCTTAGATAAAAAGATTACTTCCGATGATTTTAACGATCGCTTTAATCCTTTTGCTAAAATAATCGATACAGTGTTGCTTTCTACCCAATCTAATTTTAGGACTACGACTTTTTTTAACCGCTCTAATCCTAGTTATGGCTTTGATTTTGTGTTTCAAAATACGATGGGTAAGCAATTGTTAACCAATGGTTTTGAAACGAGAAAGGTACTTGAACAACAATTGAATTCAAGGGCTAATTTTCTCACTTATTTCAATCTTAAAATAGGATTGGTGAAGAACGTAAAAGCGTTGTCTTCAGATTATTTGTCGAATAAAAATTATACAATCCAAGCCTATCAATTTAAACCTGAAATGGCTTTTCAGCCCATTGACAATTTTAGGCTTACGGCGGGCTATATTTTTAATGATAAACAAAATGTTTTTGTAGTCAATGCCCTTGAAAAAGCAAAAATGCATGAGTTCTCCGCTGAAACAAGGATTAGTAAAGTCACAAGTAGAACCATTACCGCGAATGTTAAACTCATTAAAATAAAGTTTGAGGGCAATGTCAATACTGCCGTCGCTTATGAAATGCTAGAGGCTTTAAAACCCGGCGATAATTATACCTGGACTGTTAATTGGCAAGAAAAACTGACGAGTGGTTTACAACTTACCTTTAGTTATGAAGGTAGAAAATCGGAATTAATCAACGCAGTACATTTGGGACGCATGCAATTGTCTGCTCTTTTTTAAATCTGTTTTTGTACCGCTTATTTTTGTGAAATTGTAAGGCTGAATAAAAATACCAAATGTGTTTAATATGGCTTTGAATAATTGTTGAGATAAATATTGTTTTTGTATTCTTTTGTTTAATTTTTTTTTATAATATTGTAATTAATTCTGCGAAAAGTTCAATTTGAGTGTGGAATAATTAAATAATAAAAATAAAATCATCCCTATGCCTACTTACGAAGATCAAGACCATCAGCATGAAGAAGAAATAGACCATGTTGAAGACGAAATTGACCATGTTGAAGAAGATCATCATGATTATGACAACCAACAACCTAAAGAGGAAAAGAAAAAATCAACTGTTTGGGTATTTGTTTTATTAGCTTTAGCGGTAGTGGAAGCAGGAGTAATTGGTTTTTTGATTTATTCAAATACTGAAATTACTACTAAGTTAGAAGCCAAAGCGGTTGAAGTAACAGAAAAAACTCAAGAAGCGGAAAGTAAAACGAAAGAGCTTGATGAAATGAAACAACAGTTCATGGAATTACAAGCTGAAAATGAAAGACTTGGGGTTGATAATTCTAAATTACAAGAAGATTTAGAACAAGTTAACCAAATGTTGGCAGAAGCTAAAAATAGTAAAATGTCTGTTGGCGAAATTAAAGCCAAATACGAAAAACAACTTAAGAAATTAAGAAAAGAGTTGGCACTTCAGTTTCAACAAATTAAAGTGTTGAAATTAGAAAATGAGAAACTTACTGGCGACGTCACTACTTTAACACAAGAAAAAGGAAAGCTTGACGATTCTTTAAAAGGCATCAGTTCTGAAAAGGAGGAAATGGCTAAACAAATTCAATTGGCGTCGGTGTTGAAAGCTGAAAATTTCGTTTTCTCGGCCTTAAATGCAAAAGGAAAAGAATACAAAGGCACGGAGTTTAACCATAATAATATTAGCAAGTTGCGTTTGAGTTTCTCTTTAGGAGATAATAAAATTGCTAAAAAAGAACGTAAGTCCTTGTATTTTGCTTTGGTTGACAATTCTGGTAGTGTATTTAGTGATCCATTACTTGGTGGCGGAACCGTAACGGTGAATGGTGATTTGAAATCGTATACCGCTAAAATGAATGTTGATTTTGACAATACGCTTCAAAAAGTAGCATTGATATATGAAAAGGATAGCGATTTTGGTAAAGGTCGTTACAAAGTAGTCGTATATTGCGATGGTTTTAAAATTGGAGAAAGTAATTTCTTGGTGAAATAATAAATCGTTTTTTAGTTACATAAAAAAGACTTCCAGTGTAGACTGGAAGTCTTTTTTTGTTTAAGGCTAATCTTGCAATTATTTTTTTGTTTGTGTTGTTTTTTGCTCCTCTTTGTGCGTTTCTATAATTTGGGTACTATCTATTTCCTTCGGTTCATCATCAATCACCATTTTGGATTCTTGTACAGCCGAAGTGTCTGATTTGGTAGCGGTTGTATCTGGTTTGTCTGAAGAATTGCAAGATACAAAGTTGAAAATTGCAAGCGTAATTACGGGAATAAAATGTAAATTTCTCATGGATTAAAAATTTAAAATGTTTAGTTTAAAACTGTTGGTCAAATATAATGAATTTGTAGTTTATAAATTTTATATAACAAAATTATTAGAGGTATACGTGTGAATATCACCTCTTTTACTAATGTTTATTCTTGGTTTAGAAACGCAATAGCTCTTTGTTCTGCCCAATTGGTAGTTTTTCCCAAGGTAATAAATCCGCAATGTCCGCCAGACAATGGGGCTTCAAAATGAAAATTTGAAGAAGAAATGGCTTCTTTATAGGGAAAACATTCGTTTGATAAAAACGGGTCATTTTGAGCATTCACTAATAATGTTGGGATGTTAATGTTTTGTACAACATAAAGAGAGCTGCATTTGGCGTAATACTCTTTAGCATCCTTAAATCCATGAATTGGGCCAGTGTAACGGTTGTCAAATGCCACGAATGTATTGATTTGCTCAATTTTTTCAATGTTTAAGCTCCCTGGAATTACTTGTGATTTGTGTATGATTTTAGCTTTTAAACTTTTTAAAAATCTTCTCAAATACACCTTGTTTTGTGGCTTTTCCATTTTTATAGCACAGGAAGCCAAATGGCATGGCACCGAAAAGGTTACGGCCTTTTTAACCTTAGCATTTTGAACGACAATTCCTGATTTGCCTAAATAATTGAGGGTAATATTTCCGCCTAAGCTAAATCCCATCAAAAAAATTTCTTCGTATTGTTTACTGGCATAATTGATGACAAAATCTAAGTCTTCGATAGCGCCACTATGGTAAAATCGTAGTTGTTTGTTGATTTCTCCACTACAACTTCTCATGTTCCACGAAAGCGTATTGTAACCTGCTTTGTTTAATGCTTTTACCATACCAAGTAAATATTTACTTGAACTATTTCCTTCTAATCCATGGGTAAGAATCACCAATTGTTTAGTATCAGCATTTTTTGTAGACCAATCTAGGTCAATAAAGTCGTCGTCTGGGGTAGCAATGCGTTCTCTTCGATATTGAACTCCTTTGGTGACTCTAAATAAAGCAGGTAAAATGGTTTGAACATGGCCATTACCTAAAAAAAAAGGCGATTGGTAAGCGGAATTTGCTATCAGGGGCATAAATTATTAGCGTTTAAATAGGTGACAATAAAAAATCACTTAAAAATACTTTTATATTCTGTCTTTATCCTAATTTTGAACATGGTAATTTTGAAATATTTATTAAGTCCCTTCGCGCTATTGTATAAGTGTATCACCACTTTGCGAAATTATCTCTATAATATAGGCCATTTTAAGTCATTCTCTTTTGAAGTGCCCATGGTTGCCGTTGGGAATTTAACCGTCGGAGGCACGGGTAAAACACCTCATGTTGAATACCTCATTAGGTTGTTGTGTGGCCATAAACAAGTTGCTGTTTTAAGTAGGGGATATGGTCGTAAAACAAGGGGCTTTGTTTTAGGAGATAATACTGCTTCCGCTAAAACTTTAGGCGATGAACCCTATCAGTATTTTAGAAAATTTGGCAAGGCCATTACGGTCGCCGTTTGCGAAAGTAGGGCCTATGCAGTGCCTTGTATCGTGTTTGAAAATCCTAAAACAGAAGTTATTTTACTCGACGATGCTTTTCAACATCGTCAAGTAAAACCTCAATTTAATATTTTATTGAGTGATTACACACGACCCTTTTACACTGATTATGTGTTGCCTTTGGGTTTGTTACGGGAATCTAGGACTGGTGCAAATCGTGCAGACGCTATCGTGGTAAGCAAATCCCCGGCAGCATTATCAGCTGTGGAAATGGCTCAAATTAAAACAGAAATACATGCCTATGCGCCAGACAAGCCCGTGTTTTTTACGACGATAAACTATGGAGCACCGGTGTCTTTAAATACCATTTCGAAGGAAACGGCCATTTGTAAAGAAGTGATTTTGTTTGCTGGTTTAGCAAATATTACGCCTCTTAAAAATTACGTAGCATCTACTTTTGATTTATTGCAAACCTTTGATTTTAAAGACCATCACCAATACAAGGTTGCGGATATTGCACAAATGATTGCTGCCTTCAACCAATTGCCTGTCAAAAATAAATGTTTTATTACGACAGAAAAAGACATGGTTAAATTATTAGAACCAGCCTTACAAGAAATGCTAAGTACTTACCCTGTTTTTTATTTGCCAATTGAGGTAGTTTTTTTGGCAGAAAAGGAGACGTTTGATGCACTTGTGATAAATAGTTTGAATCAGGATGAGTAAGTAGGGTCTGCTGAAAAATATTTTTATACTTAAAAATGAATAACTTATTACATAAATCTTTTATTTAAGGGCAAGACTTATTGTGTTTTTATCGAAGATACAATGCCATTATAGCTACTTTAAAAATCAAGGGTTATGGTCTACTTAAAAAACAGGATTCAGTAGGGTGAAATTTTGGGCGTGTCCTTCGGACCAGGCTATCCATTACAAGTCCTCGCTGCGCTCCGGGCTTTTCATTCCTATCCTTCACGCCAAGTGCTAAATACTGTTGGAGTGGCGTTTGATATTTTAAAATCAATGTCGTTTAGTTAAGGGAAAAAACAGCGTCAATCTGTCCAATCCGCTCAATCAGCGTTCCAAGTTTTTATTCTTTGATAAAGAATAAAAACAAAATTGCACACAGATTTGGCGGATAAAGCGGATCATCACGGATTTAAAAATATCAAGACTTGTTAACTAAACGACATTGTATTTTAAAATAGGAGTAACGTTTTTCCGCAAGCCCTAAGTAGGATCTTAAAAACTCAACTGAGCGTCCGTAGTGTTGAATCACTTTAAGTAATTCCTATCATACAAATTTAATTAGAGGCTGCTGAAAAACGCCATTCACATCATTTATAAATCATTTTTAGCAAATATACTTAAAATTATGATGCTAAAATGGCCATTTAATTTAATTGGAATGATTGGCTAATTCGCTTTGCGTTAGCGGGTGAGGCTTTGTTTGAGCTCATTTTTCTTGTGGGTTGAGGTAATCTTTTAATACGCTATGATTTTACCACAAGAAAAATAGCGAGTGCCGATCACGCGACCGAAGGGAACGCCCTACGAAATGAATAGCTTATCTAGGCTATTTAAATCAAACTACTG
>JBIKPL010000203.1:0-5496 GCA_044357485.1 Cytophagales bacterium | reverse complement strand
ATTTTTCGCACCATTTTTTAGGCAATGCTTTGGTGATTTTTACAATCAAAAAAGTGCATGTAAAAGCAAAAATCATCCTGAATAGGAAGACACCAGAATAATGAGCACCAAGTGACATCATTAAAATGCTATCTTCAATTAAACTATGACATAATCCCATTAAAGTCATGGCATAAAAAACTTCCATTTTGGGTAATTGCTGTTCTTCAGATGCTTTGATAATTAAAGCGCCTCCATATAATATTCCAAGTGTAGAACCAATGACGGTAATAGGAATTACTGCTTTAGAGATACCCAAAATGCCCAAAATTGGTTTGAGCGAATTTGCTAATAATTTTATAAAGCCAATGGCATGCAGTAATTTCATGAAGCTAATTAAAGCAAAAATATAGAGGGTGATTTTAGCATATCTTTCGGCTTCACCCAATAGCCAACCGCTTAAGCTGGTATCGGTAATGGGTTTAATTAATTGTGTTGTCAAAATGGCTTCTTCCTGTAAAGTTCCCGTGAGGCTATACAGGGCATGTAATAAAAATCCAGAGAAGAAAGCAAATAAAAACCTAATCAAAAACATTGCTACGAAGTTTACACCTGCTTTTTGTGCTACCCTTAATTCTACCGGTAGGGTATGTGCCACCAACATCAAGGCACACATAATGGTGATTTGTGCCGTGGAATAGTGGTGATGGGCTAATAAAGTAAAGTAGGTTAACATGCCACCATAAATATTGGTAATCATGGTCGTAGCCCATACCAAGCCCATTTCTCCAGGTAAACCTATGCAACGCATTAACGGAGATAAAGCTTTGCCGATGTATTGTATCAAATCAAAGTATTCTAACAGTTTTACCAAAATAGAAACCGGAATCATGATTTTAAACAGGTTAATGGCTGTTTGGTAGGTGTCTGTCACCAATTGTAAAAGAAGTTGGTATAGTGGTTTGAGGGACATCTAAGGGTAGCTAAGGCTACAAAAATAGTAATTTTAATGCAGTTAAAATACTTTATTTTTTTACTGTCGGCGAGGTTTAGCACCTCGCCGACGGTAAAAAAAAATATTAATTCACCAACTTCATGTGAGATGGTGAAAACTTAGTCAAGTTAATGCCAACTACGGCGGCTTTATATTCTTCAATAGTAGGTGTTCTTCCTAATACGGTAGAAAGTACCACTACTGGGGTAGAAGAAAGCAACGACTCTCCTTTTTTACCTTCCGTATCTTCTACTACTCTTCCTTGGAAAAGACGGGTTGAAGTTGCCATTACGGTATCCCCTTTTTCTGCTTTTTCCTGGTTACCCATACATAAGTTGCATCCTGGGCGCTCTAGGTACAACATGTTTTCGTATTTGGTACGCGCAGCTCCTTTAGGGGCATTGTCATCAAATTCGAAACCTGAATATTTTTGTAACACTTCCCAATCGCCTTCTGCTTTCAATTCATCTACAATGTTATAGGTCGGAGGAGCCACTACAAGAGGTGCTTTAAATGCTACTTTACCATTTTGTGCTTCAATGTTTTTAAGCATTTGCGCTAGAATTTTCATATCGCCTTTGTGCACCATACAAGAACCAATAAATCCTAGGTCTACTTTTTTAGTACCCCCATAGAACGATAACGGTCTGATGGTATCGTGGGTATATCTTTTAGAAACGTCCGCATTGTTTACATCAGGGTCAGCAATCATTGGCTCAGTAATCAAGTCCAAATCAATTTCTACTTCTGCATAATATTTAGCCGTTGCATCTGGCGTTAAAGCTGGTTTTTCACCCGATTTTATTTCAGCAATTCTTTTATTTGCTTTATTGATCAAGCCTTGAAGTACTTGATTTTTATTGTCCATGCCTTTGTTGATCATGATTTGGATTCTGCTTTTGGCAATTTCCAAAGATTCAATTAAGGTATTGTCTTCTGAAATACAAATTGCCGCTTTGGCTTTCATTTCTGCAGACCAGTCCGTAAAGGTAAATGCTTGATCGGCAGTAAGCGTACCAATATGCACCTCAATTACCCTGCCTTGGAATACGTTTTCTCCACCAAATTTCTTAAGCATTTGCGCTTGTGTAGCATGCACCACATCACGGAAATCCATGTATTCCATCATGTTACCTTTGAAGGTTACTTTCACAGATTCAGGAATTGGCATAGAAGCTTCTCCTGTGGCAAGTGCAAGTGCAACGGTTCCTGAGTCAGCTCCAAAAGCCACCCCTTTTGACATTCTTGTATGAGAGTCACCACCGATAATGATAGCCCAGTCGTCAATCGTAATATCGTTCAGTACTTTGTGAATAACGTCTGTCATGGCAGGATAAACACCTTTCGGATCACGAGCGGTAATTAAACCGAAATCGTTCATGAATTTCATCAATTTAGGAATGTTTGCTTTCGCTTTATTGTCCCAAACAGAAGCCGTATGGCAACCTGACTGATATGCACCATCAACAATTGGAGAAATCACTGTCGCAGCCATTGATTCCAATTCTTGCGCTGTCATTAAACCCGTAGTATCTTGTGAACCTACGATGTTAACGGTTACACGAACATCCGAACCCGCATGTAATGCTTGATCTGAAATGGTACCTACTGAATTTTTATTGAATATTTTTTCTACTGCAGTTAAGCCTTGTCCTGCTATGGTAATTTCTTTAGATGGCGCATACACCAAAGGAATTTTGATCCCTAAAAGTTTACAAGCAAATGTTTGTACTTTTTTACCAAATACAATTGCATAAGAACCACCAGCTTTGATAAACTCCATTTTTTGAGGAGTGAAAGCTTTGGAAATATCGATTAACTCTTTGTCTCCATTGTAAAGTTTCTTCGTCTTGGTATTGATGGTAAAAACAGTACCTGTTGCTACAGAATACGCTTGCTCAAGAATAACATCGCCACTTTCATTGCGAAGCGGTTTGCCATCAGCGTCTAGTTTTTTAACCCAGTTTTTAAGGTCAATGCCTATGCCGCCAGTTACATCCACGGTGGTCAAGAAAATAGGAGAAATGCCGTTTGTGCCACCAACAATTGGTGCAAAATTTACAAATGGCACATAAGGACTCGCTTGTTTCCCTGCCCAAAGCGCTACGTTGTTTACGCCTGACATTCTAGAAGAGCCAACCCCCATCGTTCCTTTTTCAGCAATCAACATCACTGATTTGTCTGGATGTTGCGCTTTTAAAGCGGTGATTTCATCTTGTGCTTGAGGTGAAATCATGCACTTGCCATGCAGTTCACGGTCAGAACGAGAGTGGGCTTGGTTTCCTGGAGAAAGTAAATCTGTAGAGATGTCACCTTCGCCTGCGATAAAAGTAACCACTTTTATTTCTTCAGCAACGGCGGGTAGTTTAGTGAAAAACTCTGCCTGTGCATAACTTTCTATAATTTCTTTAGCAGTAGTGTTTCCTGCTTCGAATGCAACTTTTAAACGTTCTAAATCTGCATCGTATAAATACACTTGCGTTTTAAGCACTTTTGCCGCTTCTGTAGCAATAGCCGCATCTTTACCTAAAGCAAGATCTAGTAACACTTTTATAGAAGGGCCGCCCTTCATGTGTGACAGTAGTTCAAACGCAAAAGCAGGTGTAATTTCTTTTAATACCTCTTCACCAAGAATTATTTCCTTTAAAAAGGTTGCTTTAACCCCTGCAGCACTCGTTGTACCAGGTATGGTATTGAAAATGAAAAACTTAAGCGATTCTTCTCTATCTTCGTTATGGCTATCTTTAATTTGTGCTATGATTTCGCTTAATAAATCGGCGCCATCAATTGGCTTAGGGTGTAAGCCTTGTGCTTTTCTTTCTTCAATCTCTTTAAGGTAATCCTTATAAATGCTCATAATAGAAGTCTTTACAATGTTAAAGGTTGGTTTATAATATAGTCGCCTTTATGGCTGTTTTGTTTAATGTTTATGGAATTGTAAAATGATTGGGTTTTACGTTTGTTTCGCTCGCTGATTAAATTAGTGAACGCCCCCAATGTTAGCAACCAATAGTGCTTTACCGATAAATCGCTGAACGCCGCATTGATTAAATCCTAACAAATATCATCAGACAATGATTTATTAAGTATACTACTTAAACAAGTTTTGAAAAGGCAATTTACAAAAAGAATTGAATCGAAAAGTTTTTATAGTGGAATTTGTGTTGAATAGAATAATAATTTTTCAAAAATAGATTGCCATTTGAAGTAAAAATGGGTGTGATTGGTAGGTAATCAAACCAAAATTTGTTAAAACTATATCCCATGTGGGCAATTTGACTCATTCAAATACAGTGATATAGGGAAGAATTTATAAATTGCACTCCTAAATCAATAAAGATTTAGGAGTCAATAGATTTACCATCGCAAGCAAACAAGCACATGCAGGCAAGTATTAAAACCGAAATTAACTTACAAAATTATGCTAGAAAGGGAATGTTTGACGTATTTGCTAACAAACAAATACCTGTTTTTAGTACCACTTTTACACTAGATATTACGCATTTTAAAAAAAGTATAGCGAACCAAAAGTTGAAATTTTTTATCACCATAAGCCATGTGCTAAGCTGTGTGGTAAACAATATCCCTGCTTTCAAACACAGAATTATTGAGGGTAAATTGTTTGAATTTGATGTTATTCATCCTGGGTACACCGTTTTACTTCAAGATCAACAAACTTTTTCATTTTGCGCTTCTACTTTTAATGTAGATTTTAACACGTATTACCAAGGTGCTTTGCTAGATATCGAAAAAGTTTTAACAACCATAGATGTATCCAACAACGATAAAAATCATCTATTCTTTATTACTGCTATTCCGTGGTTTAGTTTTACATCATTCTCACACCCTTACGACCCTGAAAATGGCGCTATTCCCATCATCACTTTAGGTAAATATTACGCAGAAAATGGACAACTCAAATTGCCCTTAAGCATTCAAGTGCACCATGGGGTAATAGATGGCGTACATGTCGGTCAATTTTATGAACAATTGCAAACGCTGCTCAATCAATTTTAAAAGATTGTGCACCCGCTCAATGTATTTCATTTACAAACAATTAAACCTATTCCGGATTGATTAAAAAAACACTTATCATACTCTTTCTTTGCTTACCATTTGCAGCAATGGCACAATTTTTTGTCGCGGGTCAAGACCCTTCTGCAATTCAATGGCAGCAAATCAATACCCCCAATTTTCAGCTTATCTTTCCATCAACTTTCGAAATGGAAGCACAACGTTTGGCGAATGCGCTAGAAAAAGTGTACCCTTATGCTACTAAAACACTGCAACATACCCCTAAAAAGATTTCCATTATTTTACATACCCACTCCAATGAAGCCAACGCTTTTGTGGCTTGGGCACCCAAAAGGGCAGAGTTTTATACCATCCCTTCTCCAAATATTTACCCGCAAGATTGGCTTAACCAATTGGCTATCCATGAATTTCGTCATGTGGTGCAGATCGACAAACTCAACCAAGGTTTTACCAAAATTCTAAGTATACTTTTTGGAGAGCAAGCTACC
>JBIKPL010000202.1:0-5530 GCA_044357485.1 Cytophagales bacterium | reverse complement strand
TAAACTTAAGTCCTGTATCTTCTAAAAAATGATAATGCCTAGCCTCAAAGTTTACCTTCATCAATCCATTTTCATCTCTATCTTGATCGTAATAGCCATATTTCCACAAGATACCGACACCAATCAAGTCTTTGTGTAGTGCATATGCACTTCTCAAATGTGAACCCGCTAAAAATCCTAAACCACCTGAATAAATTTTCAAAGATTGGTCTATGGCAAATTCTTTACTGAAATAGGCTACTTTAGAAACAACGTTGGTCATAGTTATACTTTAGGTATTGATGATAATGGTTAAATCATGACGAATCACGATAAAAAAGTATAAATAAAAATCATTTAAACATAGGCATTATGCCCAATATAATCACCAATTAAAACAATTGCAATTCTTCAAACACTTTATGTATAGGCAAACCCATCACGTTATAAAATGAGCCATTTATTTTCTCCACCCCTACCATTCCAATCCACTCCTGAATGCCATACGCACCCGCTTTATCATAAGGTTTAAAATGATCGATATAGAAATCTATTTGTGAAGCACTCAATTTTTTAAAATACACTTCGGTGACATCATAAAAAGAAATAGACTTGGACGTTGTCGCCAAGGTTACCCCAGTAATGACTTCGTGCTTTTGACCAGCTAATTTCTGCAGCATCAAACTCGCTTCATCACGATTCAAGGGTTTGTTCAATACATTTCCATGTAAATGCACAATAGTATCGGCTGCAATCACCAGTTCGTTTGTGGCTAAACCACCCACTAAACTAGCCACTTTTAGTTTAGACAAAAACAAGGGGATTTCGTTCACTTTTAAATCATTGGGATAAACTTCATCTACATGACTTACCCTCACCTCAAATTCAAAACCAGCATCTTTTAACAATTGGGCTCTTCGAGGAGAAGCAGAAGCTAACACTAGTTGGTATGGCAATGTTTTCATAATCATTATTGGGAGGCTATTTTTTTGTAATGATAGCAAATTTAAAACATTCGCACGCAAAGTCTGTATTATTGTTTTGTTATAGCGGCGTGAAATTTTGACAAGATATCCCAATGCATAATTTAAGGTCTCTTCGTTTTTAAAATCCCATGTCGACAATGGCAAAAAAGTGACTATTTTTTCATAAAGATCACTAGGCATACCTATAAATAAACATACCTGAAATAAGGGTAAACTAAAATTGAATTTTAGATGATATAATTGCCTTTGCGCAAAAAAAACTACCTTTGCATTTCATATTTACAAAATAATACTCGGCACTATACACTAAAATGAAACAGTTTATCTCTATTCTCCTATTTTTTTTATGTCTTCAAGCTTCGGCCCAAGCACCCTCAACGGTATCCAGAGATTATATTTCTAACATCGTTTCATGGAATAAACTTGCTTTATCAGGAAAGCTATACCAAAAACTCAATTATCAAATTGATGTTGAATACAGAAGACAAGCTGATCCTGCGCATGCCTCAGAACCTACCAGTACTGTGGGCAACAGCAAATCAAATCTTTTTAAAAATCCATTTCAATATGCCACCAGGGTATGGCTCCATTACCAAGCCGACAAATCGTTTACCCTATCTATTTCACCAATTGCTTGGTTTGGCACCTGGACAGCCCCCGTTAAAAACATAGCCACTTTTCAACCAGAATACCGTAGTTCCTTACAAATCACCAACAATCAAAACTTTGGAAGACTGATGCTTCAACATAGATACCGCTATGATTTACGTTTTATGGGTTTAAAAGTCAATGATGAAACCAATAGATTACTTGGCCCTAGAGAAAGCTATCATTTCGAAAAGGCAAATATCCAATCTAGGTTTAGGTATATGCTCAGGGCTGTATTACCAATCAACAACCTAAAAATGGAACCGGGCACTTATTATACCTATAGTCATGCTGAACTATTTATTAGGACTGGAGAAAACGTTAAAAACATTAATCTTCTTGACCAATTTAGGTCATCGATAGGCTTTGGCTACAAATTCAAAAATGACATTCGGTTTGAATTGGGTTACATGAACATTATAGCGTATAAATTCAACAACAAAGCACAAAACAATATCGACTTACTTCATTCCGTTTGTTTAAGTATATTATTTGATGATTTTCAAGGAATTTTTAAACCAAAAACAATAGCAAATCAATAAACCAGTATTCGAAAAACATATTTTCAACAAAGTTTTCATGAAGATTTCATCATCGCAGGTGCATTGAAAAAAGTTTAATTCCCATCCAATAGTCACTATTAAATGGCATTTCAATTATCCTAAAAAACTATTGTCATGTCTATATTTTAATCGTAAATTGTAGACCTTTTTGATTTAATAAAAGAAAAAACTACCAAACCATTGAAAGTAGCAACTACTCAGCCTTTTCAGGTTATTTATTCATTCTTTGAACATGAGTTCTTAGGCTTTTTATTTGAAGCGTATGTGGTTCAGATAGATGGGCGTGGGCGCTTAACTTTTCAGCACCAACATATTTCCTCTACCAATGCGGAAGAATTTAGCGCAAATTTAGATGAAATTGATTTTAAACTGATTCGATTAATGGACGATTTACGTCAAGATACCATCGTCAAAAAACATCATGAAAAAAAGATTACAACGGCCGACTTTTTCCTCAAAATATATGACAAAGCCAAAGGAGAACCCTTGATCCAAGAAACCCTTGAAAACTATGTAGAAGGGCGCAGGTCACAAATTCTTGCATTGCTTCAAAACGATAAAATGATTTTTGAAATGGGCAAAGATGGAGAACCAACCTACAAAAAGGTAGACATGGCTCCTGTAAAATGCAAAGTTCTTTTTCATTTCAGGAGAAACGAGGAAAATACCCACTACTTTCCAAGCATTAAATATGAAGGAGAATTTTTAGATTTTCAATATAAAAACGCAGTGATTATCAACAAAAAACCTGCCTATATGTTGGTAAATAACACCTTGTATAGTTTCGAAAATGAGGTAGACGGCAACAAGGTAAAACCATTTTTAAATAAAAAATTCATAGAAGTGCCACGCAAAGTAGAAGATGCTTGGCTACATAAATTTGGGGCACAACTCATCGCCTCTTTTGATGTATATGCAAAAGGATTTGAAATCCAAACTGAGCGGTATCAGCCGAAACCAATCCTTACTTTCACAGAATTGGCAACACTGGCGCCACAAAACGCTACACTTTTTGGCGAACAAGAGGTAGAAGAAATACCTCAAGAAGATGCTAAAATAGTTTTTAACCTCAGCTTTGAATATGGCGATTATAACTTCAGCTCCGCTGATGCCTCTCCGTCGAGTGTAAGAATAGAAAAAACAAACGATTCCTACATATTCCATAAAGTAAAAAGAGCACTCGATTGGGAAAAAAATAAAATTGACGTGTTGGCCATGGCGGGTATGAAATTAAGAAATGCTAAATTTCAAATGCTAAGAGGGGAAGCATTTGGCTGGATGCAACTTCATAGCAGCATGCTTGAGCAGGAGAAGTTTGTAATTAGACAAGATGGCTCGGATACCAAACGATATTTTATCGGCAACTCTACCATAGCCTTGTCAATTGTAGAGGGTCGAGATTGGTTTGATGTAAATGCGGTGGTGCGTTTTGGGGACTATGAAATCCCATTTATTCAACTAAGAAAATACATCGTTAATAAAATAAGGGAATTTGAACTCCCCAACGGAGAAATTGCGATTATTCCTGAAGAATGGTTTGCCCAATATTCTGCCTTGTTTGCTTTGATGGACCATGATGATCAAATGCGATTACGCAAGCATCATGTGAGCTTAATTCAAGAACTTCAAGCGGGGGCTTTGGCGCAAGTAACGATGAGTCGTAAATTAGAAAAGCTTCAAAACTTTAATGATATCGACGACATTCCATTACCCTTAGGGCTAAAAGGAGAATTAAGAAGTTACCAAAAGGCAGGGTATAATTGGATGAATTTTCTGCGTAGCTACAATTTCGGAGGCTGTTTGGCCGATGACATGGGTTTAGGAAAAACCATTCAAACCCTGACCATGCTATTACACGAAAAAGAAAGAGGAACAACGGGAGCAAACCTACTTATAATGCCCACTTCTTTAATATATAACTGGGAAAAAGAAGCTCAAAAATTTGCACCGTCTCTTAAAATATTGACCTATACCGGCATCAACAGGGTAAAAGATCCTGCTACGTTTGGCGGCTATGATTTAATCCTGACTTCTTACGGCACCGCAAGGGTAGACATAGACATCATCAAAAATTACCATTACAATTATTTGATTTTAGATGAATCACAAGCCATTAAAAACCCCAATTCTCAGATCACGAAAGAAGTTGGAAAACTTACAGCTAAGTCGAGGTTGGTATTGAGTGGTACGCCTATTGAAAACAGCACCCTAGATTTATGGTCACAAATGAATTTTGTAAATCCTGGCTTATTGGGTACCCAATCATTTTTCAAAAAAGAATTCATGAATGCCATCGAAAAAGGCGGAAATGAAAGCGCCATGAAAAAACTACATGCCATTATTAAACCATTTGTTTTACGAAGGCATAAATCACAGGTAGCCACAGAATTGCCTGCCAAAGTTGAAAACATTCGCTACTGTCGCATGACAGAAGAACAAGAACACATCTATGAAGAAGTAAAATCTTCTTTTAGAAATAAGATTTTAGAGCAGATTGAGAAAAATGGTTTTACCAAATCTCAAATCATGATTTTACAAGGACTTACCAAACTTCGCCAATTGGCAAATCACCCTAAAATGGTGGACGAAACTTATGAAGACAGTTCAGGTAAGTTAGAAGAAATCATTGAGATGCTCGAAAACACCATACAATCAGACCACAAAGTATTGGTTTTTAGTCAGTTTGTAAAACACTTGGCCATCATCAAAGCCTACCTTGAAAAAGAAAACATCGTTTACGCGTACCTCGATGGCAGCACCAAAGACCGAGAAGAGCAAGTAAACTTATTTCAAAACAACCCTGAAGTGAAAGTTTTCTTAATTTCATTGAAAGCTGGTGGCGTAGGGCTCAACCTTACAGCAGCTGATTATGTATTTATATTAGATCCTTGGTGGAACCCTGCCGCAGAGGCGCAAGCCATAGACCGTGCCCATCGTATAGGACAAGACAAAACGGTGTTTATCTACAAATTTATCACAAAAAATTCGGTCGAAGAAAAAATACTCGCCCTTCAAAATGCAAAGCTCAAACTGTCAACAGAATTAATTACAACTGAAGAAAGCTTTGTAAAGGCCCTCAGCAAAGAAGACATTTCGGCGCTGTTGATGTAAGGATTGGCAGAGTTAAAGGCTTGAAGTTCTTTGAAAGAAACAAAATTTGAGCATTTGGGAGAAATATGAAAATAAAAAAAGGTAAGCGATAGTTTATAAAACCATTACTTACCTTAATGTGATCCCGAAGCGATTCGAACGCTTGACCTACTGCTTAGAAGGCAGTTGCTCTATCCAACTGAGCTACGGAACCATTAATATTTATATTCAAACTGTGACCTTCCCGTTTAAGCGGGATGCTCT
>JBIKPL010000201.1:0-5554 GCA_044357485.1 Cytophagales bacterium | reverse complement strand
AGTTGTAAATCCACTGTCGACAATACAAAAATCCTCGTTACAAACGAGGACTAGAGGCACGAATACCCTCACCCTTACCTTAACGACAGTGGATTTACAACTCAATTCGTGATTACCGTCTAGCGTTGAAAACGCCAATACAAAAATCCTCGTTGCAAACGAGGACTAGAGGCACGAATACCCTCACCCTTACCTTAACGACAGTGGAATTTCAACGCTATTCGCGATTGCCGCCTAGCGTTGTAAACGACAATACAAAAATCCTCGTTGCAAACGAGGACTAGAAATTTCGATATTTCACACATATTGCATTGAATGTTTTAAATCACTACTTTTATACTATAAACTTAACAGATAACATAAAATCTATAAGAACAGAGCAAACCTAAAGCAATTAGAAGTAGCCACCATGTTGGTATTACAAAATCGGATTATAGTAAGATTGAAATAGGTTCAAGTACCTTAACGGTAGTGGGACTTCAAAAAATTGAACAACGCTTTCATCTCCTTACTGAGCAGATCATCAATTATGAGCGTAAGCTGCCTAGACAGGTAACGATTGAATATAAAACCTGTCGTAGAGCAAATAAGGTTGATACAAGCACTTTTTAAAACGACAGACTAATTATTTTCAAAATCATTGATTTATGCTCACCAACAAAAAAATTAAGAATTTATTTGCTAAAAATATAGCCGCGTTATAACATGAAAACTGCTGATACCATAATCTTACATCCATCTCCTGATAAATTTGAAGCACTTATGGCCTTTGTAAAGGCGCTTAAAATTGACTTTGAGATCCCTAAAACTAAACCTTCTAAAACAAAGCTTTCTAGCAATTCTATTTCCAACGAAAAAGCAATATTAATGGAGGAAATTAAGGATGCAGTACAAGAGCTCACTTTAATTCGTCAGGGAAAACTAAAAGGGATATCTGCAAAAGATTTATTAAATGAGCTATAATATTATTGCTGTTCCTACTTTTAAAAAGGAACTTAAAAAATTGGCTAAAAAATACCATTCGATAAAAGCTGACTTAGCAACCTTATTTGAAAGCTTAGCAGTAAATCCAGAACAAGGAACTCCATTAGGCAATAACTGCTATAAAATTCGACTTTCCATTGCTGCTAAAAACAAAGGGAAATCTGGTGGAGCTAGGTTAATTACCAACATTATCATTGCCGAAGAAACCGTTTACCTGCTTTCTATTTACGACAAGTCGGATAAAGAAAACCTAACCGATAAAGAACTAGACGAAATCTTAAAAAATATTCCGAAATAAGTTTAGCCACAACAAAACGTTTTTTTACATCACACTTTCTAGGTACACGTTACCAATCGTTCATTCTTACAGTTGCATTCGCTGATTGTCTAGCGTTGGAAACACCAATACAAAAATCCTTGTTGCAAACGGGGACTAGAGATTTCGATATTTCACACAATCCTTAACTTAACGACTTTCGACTTCTAACGCTATTCGCGATTACCGTCTAGCGTTGAAAACGCCAATACAAAAATCCTCGTTGCAAACGAGGACTAGAGGCACGAATACCCTCACCCTTACCTTAACGACAGTGGAATTACAACGCTATTCGCGATTACCGTCTAGCGTTGGAAACGCCAATGCAAAAATCCTCGTTGCAAACGAGGACTAGAGATTTCGATATTTCACACATATTGCATTGAATGTTTTAAATCACTACTTTTATACTATAAACTTAACAGATAACATAAAATCTATAAGGACAGAGCAAACCTAAAGCAATTAGAAAGCTAAACAATTTTATAGCGCTCTTAATCTAAAAAAAACAACCATGCTAGCCAAAACAATTATTCAGGAAATAGAAAAATTGCCCCTAAGCAAAAGGTTTTGGGTAATGGAGCAAACGCTCAAATCAATAAAAAAAGAAGAATTAAAATTAGAAAGTAAGATTTTAAGCCAAAGTGACGACATTGCTATTCCCGAATCTCACAAAGAAATTGTAAGGGAAAGAATACTTGAAGCTAAAGCAAACCCTAAAGCCATGCTTGATTGGGATAAAGTAAAAAATACTTTTTAATACGATGGCGAATTTCAATGTAAGCATTAGTATTCGTGCAACCGACGACATATACAAGGGAGTTGACTATTACAACAAACAAGTAGATGGATTAGGAAAACGATTTGCCAACGAAATTAAAAACACCGTTAAAACGCTCAAAAAAAATCCTTTTTTTCAGATCAAATATGACAATGTAAGGTGCTTACCCTTAGCCAATTTCCCTTACATGATACATTACACCATAAACGAAAGCTTAAAACTCGTTGAAATATTTGCCATAATACACACTTCAGTTGATACCGAAAAATGGCAAAAATAATTAACCATAAAACGCTCAACCCATAAAAAGCAAGGTATCTCTACCTGCTTATATTCCTATATATAAATCACGGTACACGTCACCAATCGTTCATTCTTACAGTTGCATTCGCTGATTGTCTTGCGTTGAAAACGCCATTACAAAAATCCTCGTTACAAACGAGGACTAGAGGAAAAAAATATTCCATTAGTAACAACCATTGTTCCATTACCAGTTATTTCAAAACTTACACTATACTTTTAACTTGTGCTGTAACCATAAAACCAGCAAAAACCAACATAGAATTGAGGAGTATTCTTTTCATCATTTTAATTTTCTATATCTCCATAAACAAAATAAGCCTCATCGTTGATGAGGCTTATCAATCGTAAAAGTATACGATGCTTATTTTTTGGTAGTATCTTTTTTGGTTTGGTTTATCGGTGCACTTGGCTGACCAGCTTCCATCGCTTTTTCGATGTTTGCACTACTTTCTGTAGTAGTTTCAGCACCTTCAGCACCGCTTTTTTCTGGCCTATCCACCACAAAATTTGACAATAAACATAAAGAGATCAAAACAATAGCGAATCCCCAAGTAAGTTTTTCTAATAAATCACCCGTTTGAGCAACCCCTAACAATTGGTTTGATGATGCACCCATCATTTGACCAGCTCCTCCACCTTTAGAGTTTTGAGCTAAAACCACCAATACTAACAATACTGATACAATACAAACTAATACAATAACTGCCGTAAACATAACTATTTTTCTTCTAAGCTTTGAATAATACCTACAAAGTAAGTCTTTTTTTCAGGATATTTCAAAATTAATTTGTGATACATTTCAATGGCCGATGAAATTTTCTTTTGTTTCACCATAATTTTGGCCAAAGTCTCCGAAATCAAGTTGTTGTTTTGAACCGTACTCTTCAATGACAAATCTTTGTTATTGCTTTGTAAGTTATTGATTTCCTGCTTAGAGACCCTAGAAATCCCCGGTTTTAATTTAATAAAATTGTCTATAATTTCGTCTTGAATTTCTTTTTTATCAACACTCAAGAGTCGTTGTTTCTTTTTTTCTTTTTTGATGGTCAGTAAATATTCCAACAACAATTCATTCTCATTGTGATTGTCGAGTTCTATTTCTGTGGTTATATTTTTAAAATCAGACCAATCGAACAAGTAAGACACCAAAATGGGCGCTTCTTGAGGAGACTTTTCTGTTTCAGTAATTGCCGCATTGGTGTCAATAAAAAAATCTGTTGTAAGGTTAATGTCTCCCTCCGCAATCGTCTCCACAACCTCATAGGCCAAGGGCACCTCGGTTAAAGTAGTTTGATAAGGAAATGATTCTTCAATAAAAGTATCAGAGATAATTTCATCTACAAAAGATTCAAATTGCTCCGTCGCAATCGGTGACAAATCTTCGTCTTGGGCAAACATCTCCGAAGAAACGGAGGATTCATTTACACCCTCGTTGGCCGCATTGTTTTGTTTCCAAAATTCAGCCGCTTTTAAGCGCATGTCATGCCAAAAGAGCAAGTTATTGGCAATCTCATCTGCAATCGCCGTAGCGTTGGTATTAGGCTCCGAAATAGCCGTTTCTGCAACTTGAGTTTCTAATGGGGTTACTTCTGCCAGCGCAATTACCGCTTCCTCTGCTGCAAAAAAGGCAGAATCGACCTCCGTAGCATTTATTTCTTCAAAAACTTCTTGTGCACTAAGAATTTCCACTTTGGGTTGCAATGCCAACACCACCGTTGGTTCTTGCTGCGACTGAAAAGGATATTCATCATTAATAATTCGTTTCAGTACTACCCTATTGGCAGCATACGCAGCAGCTGTCTTAAGCTTTTTATTGGCCAGCATGGAGCCTGCTTTATGGCTTGCTTTGGCTAACAGCATGTAGGTAGTTTGGCAATAGGGAAAGTTTTTCGCCACTTTTTCCAACGCGTCCACATCTGCTGTCAACAGCATTTCAGGATGTGATACAAGATGAAGAAAGGTAAATCTATCCATGGTTAAATTACAAATAAGGCGAAGTAATGGGCTTAGGGTAAGGTTTTAAACAAGGTGCAATTGAATATTGTTAAGTGAAGCATTCGTGCAACGACTAAAATGTTAATCAAAGCCTACGTGCTGACACAAATAGCTTCACACAAGCCTTCAGTTAACGACATCGGCGTGGCACTACCAATTGGCAACCGTTTTATTAAATAAATCTAATTCTAATTTTTGAGAAATGCATTGAATCAAATTGGTTTCCTCTTGAGAAAGTGATTTGCTTTGTTCAAAATCACAAAACTGAGCAAATTGTTGCTCTTTAAAACTCTCTTTTTCATTTTTGGTATTGACAAATGTCATACTCAACTTAATGGTTAACCTATTGGAAGCCGCTTTATTGCCACTTGTAGGCGCTACAGGAGACAATTCGTATCCGACCACACGTCCCGACAATTGGTAATCGCCCCCAGAAGGCACAATTTTCAAACTTGTATTTTGCAAATAATAATTCCTCATCAATTCAGCCAATTGTTGTCCCAATTGCGCAGGCATACTTCCTGATTCATTGCTAAAATTGGCAATTGAAATCGTTTTCACATCAGGCGGAATAGAGGAACCCGATAAAGATACTTGGCAAGCCGAAAACAAGGTCGCGATTACAAGCAGCCAAACGCCAGGGAGAGCAGACAAACTCGTTAATTTAATTTTCTTCAATATCGTATTGTTTTATTTTGCGGTATAAGGTACGTTCTGAAATGCCCAAATCTTGTGCGGCATATTTTCTTTTTTGATTATTTTTCTTTAAAGCCTTCAATATCAATTCCTTTTCTTTGTCTTCAATAGACAATGATTCTACTTCATGCGCCTGCACCACCTCTTCAATTTTGTTGATTTCTATGGTGGTTGGCAAAGTGGATTTAACATTATTTTGTTCTAAAAGCTTGGTCGAATTCGCATAGGTCGTTGCAGGAAATTCAGCGCCAATATTCTGAAACAAATCTTTGTGGTCGTTGATTATTTGTTCGTTGACCTTGCCACTTTTAAACATTTCAAACACCAGCTTCTTCAGCTCGTTCATGTCTTTGTTAAGATCGAACAATACTTGGTACAAGATATCTCTTTCAGAAAAATCGGTATCCCCTTTTCCGGCATAAGACATGGCAGTAGAGGCAATTTTATCTTGAGGCAAATATTTCAACAAGGTAACTTCA
>JBIKPL010000156.1:0-6655 GCA_044357485.1 Cytophagales bacterium | reverse complement strand
AATAAAACACCGCATTTTAACTTCCTATTAAAAGAAAGGCTTCTCTTTTCCAATGAATCAAAAAAAAAAGGTGTATTTCGAAAATTCAAAATACACCTTTTAGGAAATAATTTCATTTACTCAATCACTAATTTTGAACTTATGTTTAAATGTTGACCTTTCACTTTTAAAACATAAACGCCTGAGGGAATGGATGGCAAATGAATACTTAATTGATTAGAACCAATTTCACTTACGCCACTGTAAATATTGATTTCTTGATTGCCTTGAATCGACATTAAAGTAATGGCTATTTGTGCCGTTGTGGCAGCATTAAAACCAAGTTTAACAAGGTGTTTTGCAGGATTAGGTTGTATTGTAATTTGTGAAACATGAGCAGATTGGTTGATGCCTGTACAATTGGTGAGTGTTGCAATTACTGGCATTCTAGCACAGCCGGGAGTGCCACATGAACCTTTGTCGAGCCAAACACTACCTGACGTAGGAAGATCGCCTTTGGTCCACCATTGCGCCGTATATTTAACATTATTGTATACAACATCATACGCTTGTCCGGGTGCACCAAAAATGGTATTGGCATCCCAAGTAGGTAAGCCAATACAATTACTGCCTACTAATGCCCCTTTTTTAACCACATAAAATGTTTTGGTTGAGCTTACCGATGGCGAATAACTGGTTCCGGTATATAAGAGCGTTCCATCGGTGGCTTCATCATACCATTCAAAATTATCTGCGCCAGGATTATTTACCGTAAAGGTTACAGAACCTGCATTACAAATAGTTTGGTCCTCTACCTCGGGCAAAGATGAAGTGATTGAAACAGCACCATTTACACTGGCACAACCTGATGCACTTACTACTACTTTATAAACCCCTGCACGTCTCACTACATAGGTTTGATTAGTTTCTTCGGGTAAGGTGGTATCGTCTTTACTCCATTGGTATACGATGCCTGTACCATTGATGCCAGCATCTAAGGTTTTAGTGGCTGGCGTACACAAATCTACCGTACTCCCTAGGTCAACAGATCCGATAGTAGCGCCAATCACCACACTGTCTTTGGTATTGCACACGCCTGCACTGTCCACTTTTACGGCATAAGTACCAGCACTCGTAACAGCAATAGAAGCCGTATTGTCACCTGTTAACACCCCATTTTTGTACCAAGTGAACGTTCTATAATTTTGAGTAGCTAACCCAGAGGACAAGTTAATGGTACCACCTGTGCCACACAAAGATTTATTTCCGCCCATAATTGGTTTGGCGCATGACGGTCCTGTATAAGGCTTAAGAGCAACATTGATGGCTGAAAGCAAAGAATATTGGTAATAATTGGCATCTAAAATATCTTGTGACAATTCCCAAATCATGACACCGCCTGCACCATTTTGCATCACATAATCAATTTTGTCTTTGATGGATGGTGCAGCATTGTAAGAGGTGCCATCACTACCCGACAAGGTGCCGTCATAAGCATTCGCAGCACCTGTACTATATGGATATGCTAATTCATTGTACTTTCTATATCCCGAACTATAAAATGGAACTCCAAGTACTAATTTAGACGCATTTGCCGCCCCTAAATATGTTTTCCAAATATCAAAAGAGGTTTTCGCTAAAGAAGTTTTAGAAAATCCTCCTGCCAAATCGTAAGCCATGATATTGACTTCATCTACAGAATTGACAAAGGTTTTACTAAAAAAAGCCGTATGCCCCAATTCTCCTCCTACATCAATACCTAAATAAATTTTACGGTAGCCTGCGGTTTGTTTGGCATCAAATTCCGTACGGAATGCCTGAACAAGCAAGTCCAAATTTCCTGTTTCATTAGCAGAGGGAAATTCCCAATCTATATCAAAACCATCAATATCATTGGCTACAATAAAATCAGCTACGGTGGTTGCAAAGTTAGTTCTATATGTTGCATTGGCAGCGATAGGGCTGTACATGTACGCTGACCCTGCCCCTCCTGATGAAATCCTAACCTTTACGCCTTTGGCTTTGGCTTTGGCTTTAATGTTGTTGAATTTTGTTTGATCGCCGACAGGCCAGGTATTGAAAGCAGGAAATTGACCGGAACCATTGGGTTGAATGAAGCAATAAATAATATCGGTGAGTTTATCGTACTGAATCAAATTTTCGTCTCCGGCAGTGACCCAATTAGGAAAGAAACCTATGACATGTTGTGCCTGAGAGGCAAAAGAGAACATCATCAGCCAGATCGCTGCAAGCAACTTGAATTTAATTTTCATTGTGTCGTAATTAATGTGTTAATAAAAAAAAATAATGTGATACTTTACGGGAATAGCCTTACATGGTTTCAGAAAAGATTCTTCCAGGGGTACGACTTATGTATTTTGAATACTTTATTGAAAACAAAGGTAACCTAAAAAATATTATTATTCCAATTAAAAAATGGATTAATACCACAAAAAAAAACAAACAAAGTTGCGTCTCTATTTTTTAGGAGCGAGGATGAAAATCTTTGATAATTTGAGTCAGGTAATCCCTATCCAAGTGGGTATAAATTTCTGTGGTAGTAATTGATTCGTGCCCTAACATTTCTTGCACTGCGCGTAAATCAGCGCCTCCTTCTATTAAGTGAGACGCAAAGGAATGCCTAAAAGTATGCGGACTAATTGTTTTATTGATATTGGCCTCTATTCCTACGTTTTTAACAATAGTAAAAATCATTTCCCTGGTAAGTCCTGCTCCACGACGGTTTAGAAACACATAGTTTTCATATCCTTTTTTGATGTTTACATGACATCGAACTTCCTGAATATAAGTATTGACAAGTTTTTTAGCATCACGACCGATTGGCACCAAGCGTTCTTTGTTGCCTTTACCCAATACTTTTAAAAATCCGATATCGAAGTAGAGGTTATTCAATCTTAATTCAACCAATTCGGATACGCGCAATCCTGAACTATACAACGTTTCGAGCATCGCCCTGTTTCTAAAACCTTCGGGCGTACTCATGTCGATGTGTTCAAATAGCTGTTCTATTTCAGGAAAAGAAAGCGTATCGGGCAATTTTCGTCCAAGCTTTGGCCCTTCAAACAATTCGCAAGGGTTGTTGGTAATTAAATCTTCCATCATCAAAAACTTAAAAAAAGCTTTTAACCCCGACAATATCCTGGCTTGAGAATGTGGCGCTAAACCCAATTCATTGACATAAACCAATAAACCTGAAATGTGTTCAGGCAAAATGGCTGTTGGTGTAGTAATGCCTAAAAGCGCAATTTCGTTGTATTGTTTTAATTTTGCGACATCATGAAGGTAAGCCTCCATAGAGTTTTCACTCAATGATTTTTCGAGTTTGAGGTGATTTCGAAATTGCTTAAAGAGAATATCCCATGACATACCACAAATGTAAGGATTATGTTTTCAGTTCGGCATTTTCAGTATGGAGAAATATTGGGGTATGTTTTGAAACTTTTTTTTGAAAATTACTTATACTCCAAAAGACATTTATAAATCGATTAAAAGATATACTATGAAATACAATGCTATCTCAGGAACAAATACTTTTGCCTATTTTTGGAAAAGAATACAAAACAATTTAAAAAATGCTTCTAAAAGAGTGTTTTTAGCAGGAGCCGTATTGGCCTTTACCAATGTGGCTTATGCCGAGCCCAGCTTGGTGGTTGGAGATGTAGACAACAATGAAATTATTGATGGCAATGAAATCGCTGGAGATGTAGACAGGGATTATTCCATCAATTTTGGTGAAAAAGCGGGAGATACCAGCGGTGATAAAGTCATTAATGGCAACGAAAAAGCAGGAGACAGAAATGGCGATGGTACTATTATGACTTTCGGACCAAATAGAGAAGTTGCTGGAGATGTGAGTGGAGATGGTTATATCGCTAATGCGAATGGAGACCCTGAAATTACGGGAGACTTGAATGGTAACCAAACCATTGAAGGTGTTGAGATTTGTGGAGATGCCGATGGTGATGGATTGATCGATACCCAAAAAATGGAATTTGCTGGAGATATTGACAATAACCAAAGCATAAATCAGGGTGAAATTACAGGAGACATCAATGGTAATAAATTAATCGATGGCCTTGAAATCGCTGGAGATAAAAATGGAGATAAAACAATCTCATTAACAGGACCTTACAGAGAAATTGGCGGAGATATTGGCGGAGATGGCATCATCAATATGGCCAATGGGGATTTTGAAATTTCGGGAGACAAAAATGGTAGTCATGCTATTGATGGCAATGAAATCGCTGGAGATGCCGATGTTGACGGCACCATTGATTACATGAAATTAGAATTGGCTGGAGATTTAAACTATGATTTAACAATTTCATTTAATGAAATATGTGGGGATGCCAATGGCAATAAATTAATCGATGGCCTTGAAATCGCTGGGGATAGAAGCGGAAACGGTAGCATAAAAACGACCGGTGGTAGTTTTGAATGGGAAATAGCAGGGGATAATAATGGAAATGGCATTATCGATTTACCCGAAATTTCTGGAGACAAAAATGGTAATAATGTGATTGACTTGGGTACAGAATTGGCTGGAGACAAAGATGGAGATGGTGTTTTTACAGCTGATTACAATGAATTTGCAGGCGATTTAGACAATTCATGGTCTTACAACCAGAACGAAATTGCAGGTGACTTTAGTGGGGATAAAATCATTAACAATGGTGAAATCGCTGGGGATAAAAACGGCGACAAAAAAATTTCTCTGACAGGGTATCCAAATGAAATCGCTGGCGACATCGATGGTAATGGACAGATTTCTTATGGTGAAAAATGTGGCGATATTGATGGCAACACTACTTTAGAAGGGATAGAAATTGCGGGAGATGCGAATGGCAATGGTGTCATAAACAGCTTAGACGGTGAAATTGCCGGAGATGTAGATTTTAGTTCAAATATCAACGGAAATGAAATCGCTGGAGATATCAATGGCAATGGGAATATTGACAATTATAATTTTTCGAAAAGATCATCCGCAGTTTTGCCAAACGAAATTGCTGGAGATATCAATGGAAATCAAAGTATAGATAATTCAGAAATTGCTGGAGATAAAAACGGCAATCAATATATTGATCAGAGCGAAATTGCAGGCGATATCAATGGCAATGGATATATTGATAATCAATCTAACATCAATAGAACAACTCTTTTGCTTCCAAATGAAATTGCGGGGGATGTGAATGCTAGTTTTAGTATAGACGATTTTGAAATTGCGGGAGATAAAAGTGGCGACAAATCAATTGCATACAATGAAGTTGCGGGCGACAATAATGGCAATGGTATTATTGATCAATTTTCTAATGGAAGATCAAATCTTGCTTTATTAAATGAAATTGCTGGTGATGTAAACGGAAATTACACTATCGATGATGCAGAAATAGCAGGCGATATTGATGGAGATAAAACTATAACCATGCAAGAAATTGCCGGGGATACTTCAGGAGATAAAATAATCAATAACAATGAAATTGCCGGAGACATTTCTGGAGACAATATCATCAACAATAATGGGGTTTCTGGTGGTGCAGGTGGTGCAGGAGGTACAGGTAGAGTAGCCACGCTTACAGCCAATGAAATTGCCGGAGACATTAATGGTAATTATCGGATTGATAACAATAATTACGTTAGAGTAGCCAATCCAATAAGCAATGAAATTGCTGGAGATGTGAATGGTAATAACATGATTGACAATTCTGAAATTGCTGGTGATAAAAGTGGCAACAAAAACATTGAATATGGCGAGTATGCCGGAGATGTAGATGCAAATGGCTTGTATCAAATTGATATTGCCGGGGACATTGATGGCAATTTCTCCATCAACGACCTTGAATTGGCTGGGGATATGAGTGGTAGTTTCAGTATCGACAACGTACTTTACCCTGAAGTATTAGGTGACTTAAATGGAAACGGAATACTTGATAATGGTGAAGTGACGTCTACCTCAAATACATCGGCTACTTCTTTAACTATTTATCCAAACCCAAGTGCAGGTATATTTACAGTAGAAAACGCTTCAGCTGTCACCGTTACCGATGCCATGGGAATTGAAGTATATGCAGGGAGTGTACATGCCGCTAAACTAGATTTATCAAATTTAGAAAATGGCATTTACTTGATTGCAATTGCTAACAATAATGGTAGTACTAGCAATCAAAAAATAGTGATTCAAAAATAATTACATTGATAATTCTTTATAGAAACCCTTCTCTCTTTGATAGCCGGAGAAGGGTTTCTTTTTGCTTTTAATTTGTTTGATAATTTTCTTAAAGCCATTAAATTAAAACCAATGGATATTTAAAATAGCCATACTGCCTTAACTAAACCCTACAAATTCTTGTCATTTTTAAAATAAATTTCCTTCTTTGTTTATCTGAATTTTATACCATGAAAAAAATATTAATTCTTAACGGACCAAACCTTAATCTTTTAGGGATAAGAGAGCCAGAAGTATATGGCAGCACCACTTTTGAACAATATTTTTCGACATTAAAAGTAGATTTCCCTCAATTTGAATTGACTTATTTTCAATCAAATATTGAAGGAGAATTGATCAATAAATTACATGAAGTTGGTTTCAGTTTTGATGGCATTGTGATGAATGCTGGGGCGTATACCCATACCTCCATTGCCATTGCAGATGCCATTG
>JBIKPL010000108.1:0-8336 GCA_044357485.1 Cytophagales bacterium | reverse complement strand
TTGCAGGCATAAAAACACCTGTAATCGAAGTGCATATTTCAAATGTGCATGCCCGTGAAGCATTCAGACATAAAAGTCAAATTGCCGCAGTTTGTACCGGGGTCATAGCAGGATTTGGCTTAAAAAGTTATGAGTTGGCTTTGAGGGCTTTGTAAGTATTGGGTACAGTGTACAGAGAACGCTTTAATAAACATTCAACACTCAAAACTCAACACTCCCAATGAAGTCCTTCTATCCCGGCCCATCTACCTTATTTCCTGAGGTTCGACACTACTTGACCGAAGTGTACGACAGTGGCATTTTGTCTGTCAACCACCGCAGTCAAGAGTTTGTGGCATTGTCAACATCGTGTATTGGCTTACTGAAAGACAAACTTCAAATCCCGGAAGACTATACCGTATTTTTCACTTCTTCAGCAACCGAATGTTGGGAAATTATCGCCCAATCGTTGGTGATAAACAATTCATATCATCTATATAATGGTGCTTTTGGCGAAAAATGGGCTGATCATACTGAAGCAATACGAGGTAAAAACAATTGTCACCGACAAGCTTTTGAATTGAATGAAGTATTGCATGTCCCAAACCTTCACTCACTGCATAACGCTGATTTAATAGCACTTACACATACAGAAACCAGCAATGCGACTTGTTTGCCAGCAGGATTTATTGAAAACTTACGACTTAAGTATGCACAAGCAATCATAGCCATAGATGCTACATCTGCCATGGGAGGCGTACAATTGCCATTTCCCTCCGCTGACATTTGGTTTGCTTCAGTACAAAAATGTTTTGGATTGCCTGCAGGATTGGCGATTATGGTTTGTTCCCCAAGGGTGAGAGAAAGATGTGCCCCACTTACCAAACGCTACAATGATTTATCGGCCATGTTTGACCGCATGGATGCTTGGCAAACTACGTATACACCCAATGTTTTAGGCATTGCATTGTTGGCAAAAGTATTGGCTGGAAGAAATTGGGATGACACGGCTTTGAAAAATAGGGCAAAGGACTTATATGAATTTGTAATCCAAAATCCGCAACTCGGCACCTTGTTGGTTTCCGAACCTCATGTTCGTTCGCAAACAGTAATTGCGGTACAAGCATCAGAAACACTTATCGCCAACCTTAAAACCCAAGCCAAACAAGCCGGATTTTTACTTGGAAACGGCTATGGGAAATGGGCAAAAGACACCTATAGAATCGCCAACTTCCCTGCAATAAATGACCTTGATTTGGAGGAGTTAAAAGGATGGATGAAAAATATATTTTAAAATTAAATCAGGTAAATCGTTGATTTTTCATTTGAAAATTATGGTGCTACATAATTTTCTGCGGGTATTGATTATTTGTGTTTACAGCTAACTAGAGAAGATATTTTTATCATTCTTAAAACCACGCAAAGTCGCCAAGTATTTACGCAGAGGTCGCCAAGTAGAAATCAAAACAATATTTTACCGCTAAAATAACAATCCCTTGGACAGAAATTCATTTTTTAACAATCATACCTTTGCCCGCTTTGCGTGATTTTCTCTTTGCGCCTTGGCGTGAAAAATAGCTAACCACATAAAATCATCGAGAGCCAAAATTATTGTTACCTTACTTTAATGAAACTATCGATTTTATTGCTAACAACTTTAAGGAATTCAGATTTTGCTGTAGTAATTTTAGAAAGAATAAGACTATTGTGAACTGGAAATAATTTATGAGTACGAATAAAACTTTTTAACGGTAATGGATTTGAACAATCGGAATCTTCAATGGTAATACGAAGTGTATCAGTGTTTATTTTAGAAGTAATTTGTACCAATCAATAATCTCCAGTTTTATTTATTGTCGAATTTGAAATAATCAACGCCGGTCGTTTTTAAAAAGTAGAACCATCCGTAAAAGGAAAACTTACTACTACAATATCACCTTGTTTATACATGATTTACAGTAATTTATCCCAACGATTGTCTTCATCAGTAGACCAATCTTTAGCTAAAGATTTTTCATTTATCAAAATAGTAGTAAGGTGCGTTTTTTTTCTAAAGAATCATTGAAAGTTTCCGCTATTGATTGGTTTTTTAATTCTTCATTTTTAATAGATTTCAAGGCTTGTTCAATCACAAAAAATCTTTTATCAAGAGGTAAGCGATGAATTTCCTGTATAATAGTTTTGATTTGCATATCCTAGATTTAAATATTGTAAAACACTAAGTTTTCAACGCTTGGTGTTGGTTAAAGTTCAAAATTTAAGCTTAAAATAGTCAGTTTAAATGAAATGTATTTTAGCTTATTAAAATATTCGAATGCATATATAACTTTGCTACATTTGCCTTTGCAACAAATATCAGTTTTCTTTAAAATCTATAAATAACTTTTTCTATAATCGAATAAAATTTATCACCATACTAAAAACACCTTATGCCAACTTATATTGCCTTGCTTCGCGGAATAAACGTCAGTGGACAAAAACTGATCAAAATGGCAGACTTGAAAACCTTGCTTTCCTCTCTTCAACTGGCCGATATCCGCACCTATATTCAAAGTGGTAATGTGGTTTTCGAAGCAGCAAAAACAGAGGAGGTTTTATTGGCGAAAAACATAGAGGCCAAAATAAAAGAACAATACGCCTTTGAGGTACCCACCATTGTACGCACAAAGGAAGCTCTATTGGCTATCATTCAACTAAATCCTTTTATGATTAAGGAAGAGGATGATTTTTCTAAACCCTATGTAATTTTTCTTGAAAACAAACCTACTCCTGAGCAGGTGAAAGTTGTAATGGCATTTAATACCGAGAACGAAATTTTTCAGGTGATAGAAAAAGAAGTATACATTGTTTATAAATTAGGCGCAGGCAAGTCAAAACTTACCAATACTTTTTTTGAAACGAAACTTAAAACCAACGCAACAAGCAGAAATTGGAATACCGTAAACAAATTAAGCTCCTTTTAAACATCCATTACAGTAGGCGTTTCATGCATCAACACTTTATCTATCCTAATGCCATCCATGTCAATAATTTCAAAAGTATAGTTTTCAAAACTAAATTTCTCGCCTGTTTTAGGCAAAGCCTTTAAAGTGGTTAACACAAATCCAGAAATAGTCGTGTATTGCGCATTGTCTTCTTCAATAATTTCACGCTCAAAATATTGGTTAATTTCAAATATCAGCGTTCTGCCATCAATCAAATAAGAACCATCATCACGCTTAATGATGTCTAGCTCGTCTGACTCGTTTTCATCTGGCAAATCTCCTACAATGGCCTCGATTAAATCATGTAAAGTAATAATACCCTTAATGCTACCATACTCATCTATTACCGCCCCAATGTATTGTTTTTTAACTTTAAATTGATTCAAAATTTCAAACGCAGGTGTATTTTGAGTAATGTAAATAGGTTCGGTAATGATGTCTTCTATAGCAAAATGGTCATGTTTATAGTTTTCCCAAAAATCCTTAACCGTCAGCACCCCTTTAATTTTATCTAAACTACCATCACTTACAATAAACTTTGAATGAGAACTTTCTTTTAATTGATTCAGGATCGCTTCTTTATTTTCATTGTAATCGATCCATTCGATTTCGGTGTAATGGGTCATTAAAGATTTAGCCGTTTGGTCGGTAAAAGAAAACAAGTTATGGTGCACTTGGCCTTCTTCTTTTTCTAACACGCCTTGTTTACTTGCATTTTTAAGCATAAAAAGCAATTCTTCTTCACTTACATGCTCGCCATCATTTTCTTTAATACCAAAAAGTTTCAGTAAAATACTGGTCGAAAAAGACAGTAATTTCACAAAAGGGAAAGTAGCCAAAGTAAAATACTTAATCACAGGCACTGTTACCAAAGCAATAGGTTCGGCATGGTTCATGGCAATAGACTTAGGAACCAATTCCCCGATGACAATCGAAAAATAAGTGATGCTCCCAATAACCGTCATCAACGCAATGGTATGAATATGAGGTTGTAAAAAAGTGAACTGAACAAGGTATTTTTCTAAATCATCGGTAAGTGCTGCCCCACCATAAGCACCAGACACAATGCCAATAAGGGTAATACCCACTTGTACCGACGATAAAAAATTTTCTGGATTTTCTAATAAAGTAAGTACCGTTCTGGCTCTTTTACTTCCTTGTGCCGCCAAGTGTTCCATTCTGCTTTTTTTAACAGAAACCAAAGCAATTTCAGAAAGCGCGAAGAAGCCATTTAAGAGGGTTAATACAAAAATAATTAAAATTTCCATTATTGGGTTTACGTGTTTTATACTTAGTTTATTACAATAATACGTATTTTAGATTGAAAAAATAGTATTGCCGCTCATTTGAATACGAGTAAAGCATATAATTTATCTTTTAATTTATCAAGTGTGTTATTTTAAGTCCTAAATCAATGTGTTTCCAATCCTCATGAAGGTCTGCTAACAGTATATTAATCGTTGCAATAAATCGTTTTGATATGTATTATCCATAGTTATACTATTTGATTTTTATGTAAAATAGATTGACAGGTTGTCTGGAAGACAAAAGGAAGAAATCGAATAATGTCTTAAACAATAGGGGTCAGCAATTGATTGGGGCGCGTCTTACGGACCAGCATTTTCATTCTTATCCTTGACGCCAAGGACTACATTGGGCTGAACATGCATTTATTAAAAAATGGTATTTGAGTTTTTCAGCAACGCCAAATTAGGACTTACAAACTCAATGAAACCATCATGCGTATCCCCACAACTGCCGACTTAGCATCGCATGGAATGTGAGTACCATACTCCGTTTCGATTATGCTGTTTCCAAAGAAGACAATCAGTTTTTCTTCCATTTCGGGCACATGTTTTAATGGCCTGAGCAATAGGTACAACTCCAATAATTCTGTATAATTAAATTTTGATTTTTAAATATAAAGCCATACCTTCGAAGGCTAAAACAAATCGGGACGTGATCCCAATTCAATTAACTTAATAAAATATGTCAGTTAAAATCAGACTCTCGAGAAGAGGAAAGAAAAGAGCGCCAATTTATGATATCTTGGTAGCAGATTCAAAAGCACCACGTGATGGTCGTTTTATTGAAAAATTAGGTTCTTATACCCCAACTGCATATCCAGCAGCGGTTGTATTAGACGAAGTAAAAGCTTTGAAATGGTTAATGGTTGGTGCTCAACCATCTGAAACAGCCAAAAACATTCTTCAAAAAGAAGGTGTTATGTTCAGAAAACATTTACAAGTAGGTGTAAACAAAGGCGCTATTACGCAAGAAGTTGCTGATGCTCGTTACACTTCTTGGAAAGCTGAAAAAGAAGCTAAAGAAAACGCTACAGTTAAAGGAGTTGCTGATAAAAAAGTAAGCATCCTTAAAGATAAATTAGCAAACGAAGTGAAAGTAAACGCTGCAAGAGCTGAAGCTATCGCTAAGAAAAATGAAGTAGTAGAAGAAGTAGTTGCGGAAGCAGCTTCAGAAGAAGTTACTGACGAAGTGGAAGCACCAGCTGCAGAAGCATCTGAAGAAGCGGCAGCTGAATAACTTTGCTACTATAAGCTTATCTGAAAAGAGACTGTCTTTATACACGGGATAGTCTCTTTTTTTAACATATCTCATGGCAACTGTAGCATATATTCAAGTCGGGAAACTCCAAAAATCTCATGGTTTAAAAGGTGAAATACAAGCCTCAATTGATTTGTATGACCCTGATATCCTATCGGAAGCAACCGTCTTGTTTGTAGAAGTAAAAAATGCTTACGCCCCATATTTTGTTGAAAACATTAAAATCAATGGCAACAAAGCCATTATTTTATTCGACGAAATAAAAGACGTAAACCAAGCCAACACATTACGAGGTTTAGCCTTATATGTGAGCACGGAGCATTTTCCAGCGATTCAAGAAGACGAATCTTGGCAGTATGACGATATTATTGGTTTTACCATTATTGATAAAATACATGGTAAACTTGGAATCATTGAAGATGTGTTTGAGACCACTGGGCAAGATTTAATAGCCATGACGTATAAAGAAAAGGAAGTCCTGATCCCTATCGTTGAGCAAATTATCTTAAAAGTGAATAAAAAATCAAAAAGTCTGGAGGTTCATCTTCCCGACGGATTGCTGGAGTTGTATATCCAAGCTTAACATGGCATTGAAAAAGGTGTAAATCTATTTCAATTCCTTACACTTATTCAGATTAGCCCTCATGAGAATTGACATCATTTCTGTAGTACCCGACTTGTTAGCAAGCCCTTTTAGTCACTCTATCTTAAAAAGAGCGGCAGACAAAGGAATCGCGGAAGTTCACGTACACAACCTGAGAGACTATTCAACCTTTAAGCAAAAGCAAACCGATGACTATGCTTATGGAGGAGGTGCTGGAATGGTGATGATGATTGAACCAATTGCAAATTGTATCAATCATTTAAAAAGCCAACGCACATACGACGAAATTATTTACACAACCCCTGATGGAAAGCCTTTTAATCAAAAAACGGCAAACCATTTGTCTCTCAAAGGCAATTTAATGATTTTGTGCGGACACTACAAAGGCATAGACGAACGCATCCGCGAACTGTTTATCACCATGGAAATAAGCATAGGCGACTATGTACTTTCAGGTGGAGAATTAGCAGCAGCAGTGATTAGTGATGCCATCATCAGGTTAATTCCTGGGGTATTGTCAGACGAAACTTCGGCCCTTACTGATTCATTTCAGGACGACTTGCTTTCGCCACCTGTTTACACAAGACCTTTTGATTATCAAGGACTTGAGGTGCCAAGCATTCTTCTTTCTGGGCATGAAAAGGAAATTGAAAAGTGGCGTGAAGCGCAAGCAATTGAACGCACGAAGTTAAGAAGACCAGATATTTATGAGCAGTTTGAAAAATAACTTCAGATAAAACTAGCGTTAAAAGAAAAATTATATATATTTGCAATCCGTTTTTGTAGAAAACAAGAGATACTGATGAACCCATTATTAAAAATAGTTTCAGACCAATACAATGAAAGAAGAGCTTCTTTTCCTTCATTCAAAGCTGGTGACACCATTAACGTTCACGTTAAAATTAAAGAAGGTGCAAAAGAAAGAATTCAGCAATACCAAGGTGTTGTAATCCAAAGAAGAAATGAAAATTCTAATGGAGAAACAATCACAGTTAGAAAAATCTCTAACGGTGTTGGTGTAGAAAGAATTTTACCATTATTATCTCCAAGCATCGAGAAAATCGAAGTAGTGAGAAGAGGTGTTGTAAGAAGAGCTAGATTGTTCTACTTAAGAGAAGCCAAAGGTAAAGCAGCAAGAATCAAAGAAAGAAAAAGATAATAACATCTTTTTGAGCATATTTAAAGAGTCCCGAATTTCTTCGGGACTCTTTTTGTTTTGTTTTTTATCCTCAGGAAACATTTAAATGAATTATTGAAACGAGTCACGATTACAATAAAACATCATTATTGATTACAATCGAATTCGAATTTTTCAACAATAAGAAATTTAAAATAATACCCACATTGATGTAGCCTTAAGCTTTAAATTTACGTAACTACCTCCAAGCAAAAAGTAAATGGTAGGCGTTAAATTATTTACACCCTACATTTGTAATGAAATTTAAAACAAAAGCATTATTTCATCATGTCGCAAACAGAACAAAACTCTTCAAGAACGGTAACGGGCAATATCGTATTCTATAAGCAACATCGAAATAAGTTTTTATTTCATGCAAGCAATACCATACTCGAAATCAAAGTATTGAATGATAAAATTTTTAAAATCAGGTACAGCCAAGACCGAGATTTTGAAGCCGATTTTTCTTATGCGACCAACAATGCCAATATCCCAACCTTAGGCTTTCTTAACTTTGAAGAAAACACAGACCATTACATCATCTATACATTTTACATCCATTGTTACATCAGCAAAAAAGACCTTAAAATAAGTTTGTTTAACACCAAAGATGAAATCATTCTTGACGAAACGGAGGGTTATTCATTTGAAGAAAACAAAGAATTTGGTGGCTATAACATTTATTGTAGCAAACAAATACAGGAAGAAGAAGTATTCTTTGGACTAGGAGACAAACCCACAGAGCTCAACCTTAAAGGCCGACGATTTACGAATTGGTGCGCTGACATTCCTGCTTTTCAAAAAGACCAAGACCCTTTATATAAATCTATCCCATTTTATTCCGGCCTTCATCATGGAATTGCTTATGGCATATTTTTCGACAATACCTTTAGAACCTATTTTGATTTTGGATTAAATGAATCTGATACCACTAGGTTTTGGGCCGAAGGGGGCGAGATGAGCTATTATTTTATATATGGCCCAGATTTAATGGACGTTACCGCCCAATATACGTTACTTACAGGAA
>JBIKPL010000200.1:0-5560 GCA_044357485.1 Cytophagales bacterium | reverse complement strand
CAATCGAATAGCAATAAGTGCTGGAATATGTAAAGCATAAGCAATAGCAACGAGTTGGTTGTAAAAAACATGGTTATTTGGACCAGGATAATAGGTGGAGGTTAACACCAAACCTCTGCTCGATAAATGTACAAAAGAAAATAATTCATCGGTGTGCAAGGGTAAATAGTAACAAAGGGTAAATTTTAAGAGCATCAACGCACAAAATAACGACAACACCAGACTTTGTTGAAACCATGAAAGACTGCTCCAAAGTTGCGCAACTTGGTGCTTTAGGAGAAAAACAAAGTCAAGAAAAGTAACGAAGGCCAATGCAAACAGTTGAATAATGGCTTTGTGTTTTATACAAAACCAAGCAAAGAATCCTGCGATCAAAATTCTCAGCACCCAAAATTTAGTAGGCGTTAAAATGCATGTTCTAAATTGATCTAATTTTTCAATTTTATGAAAATATTGAAGTATTGCTGAAGTAACATCAAGGTATTGAAAAAACCATACATACCAAACTATTAACAAACCAGCACAGCACAAAATGCTGAACATCAGCACGGCGATTGGTTTCGAAATAGCGTCTAATTTTAGCATAAATCAAGTTTTGACAAATATTTACGCTGAATAATTTTATTGAAAGGCATCAACTGTAATGCCTTGGAATACACCAATAATAAGTATAGTAAAAATGGCAAATACCCCACTTTATACCTTGCTAAAGTTCCCATATTGGGAGAAGCAAAAGCCATACATACGCCCAAAACACTAAAATAAGCAACACACATCACCGCTTCGATGCGCCATATTTTTTTCTCAATCAAGGCCTTTTGCACACACAATAAAGCGAGTACCAACATACCAAGGTTTAGCATTGCAAAAATGAGCTGCAAAGCATTGCTGGCGTCAAAAGGCAAAGGCCTAAACATACTTGAAAACCAAGCATTGGGTAAGTTTACCAATAAATTGCCGGCGCTATTGTGCAAATGATCATACATAATAATTCCTTTGGCATCTGTACTTCCTCCCGAAAAGCTATCGAAACAAAAGCCGTAGTTATCATTATGGTTGACGACAATTACCCCACTTACTTTTTGAGGATCTAGATGAATATGCAGTTTAGACACAATTAAACTACCTAAAAACAAAAAAAAGCACATCAAGCCAAGTTTAACATACCATTTCCATGTAGGGGTTTTCGCCCAAGCAATTCCCATCAGCAGCACAGGAATTAACACAATAAAATAGTAAAACTTAATCTTGAATAGCCAATAAAGCAATACCAACATCAAAGCATAATGAAGCCATTTCAAGTATACAAGGCCTCTAAAACGACCCAAAATCATCGCTACAACGAATCCCATACAACCCTCCACAATACTTTCTTTCATCAAGCCTGTACTCCAGAAAATCACCGCAGGAAAACTTAAAAAAGCTATCGCAGCTTCCCAATGTGTTTTTGGAAACAGTTTTACCATCACATTTGCCAAAGAAAACATGCCTATAAAAGAGAATAAAGACAGGTACATGCCTGTTAGCCAATAGCTATTGTTGGTGATCAAATAAAATACAGCACAAATTTTCAACAACAAATAAGTAGCTGAAAAACGCGGATAATAATCATGGATATGTACACTGTATTTGCTTTGAGACAAAAATAAAATCCTGAAAAAATCACTTGGATAGGACTTGATATGGCTTACAATTTCAATGGTATCTTTGTCAAACCCAAGCGTATCGCCATAACCATAGTGAAACTTATACAACATCCCCAAAGCTATGCCTGCCACAACTTTTAACATCAAGGTAGGATAATACAATTTTGAAAGTGGCTTGGAACGAAATTGCTTAAACAACACCCATGATATCCATGAGAAGCATAACAAGTGAATAGTATAAATTATGATGGTAATCATTTTTTTATTTTTTCATGATAGATATTCCAATGGCGCATGCTAAACATCTTTTTTTAGCACAATACTGGGTTTGCAATTCTATGGCCGCTTGAGACTGGAATGCGTTTTTAAATGTTACGCCCAACGTAGCCCAATGTAAAGTAAGTACATTTTGTTCTGAAGGCAATTGCTCTAGCAAGTTAATGGCTTTTTCTGAAAAACTTAACTCATTTTTCAATTTTGATAGGGCAAATAATAAAGGTACTACCGTGTTAATGATTACATTATCTACACTTGTTTTCCCTAATCGGCCAATAGTTTTGTTTGAGGGCAATTTAAAATGATAATGATGTTTCCAATAATCAGATTGGGATACCCTTAATTGACTCACCAGTGCTGTACAATCGTCAAAGGTAGTGAGCATCGTAAATAAATTTGCTTGTTGATGAATGAGCATTGCAAATTGAGCAATTCTAATGGTAGGGAAATTTGCTGGCCTGAGTCTTAAATATTTCCATTCGTGTAAGGCCAAAGCTTGATTAGCAATTCCATATTTATGGGCTAAAAATTGATATTCTTTTTGGAGACTTTTACCGTAAGCATCTTCCGCCTCTACCGTCGATAAAAACCCTGCGGTACCAAACAAGAGTGCTTCTATTTGCAGCAAATTATTATGGTGCTTAAGCAACAATTTTAAAGGCAAACGTTCTGCTAGCTTTTGAAATGGGAAAGCGTTGATTTTAAAACCAAAATTTTTGGCCAACATACGATAACAGGTTTCTTCCCACGAATAATTTAGGGACGCAAGAATGCTAGTAATTTCTGTTGTTTTGTGTTCTTGCCTATTAAACAAAGCGCGGTCAAACATCCCCAAAACCACCACATCGCTCACCGAATTAAACAATGGTGCACAAGCGATGGCCTGCTTCTCCTCAAGCAAAGCTTGATATCGCGAAATATACCTTTGGTTAATTCTTTCAGACAATATTAGGGTTGGCATAACAGTACCATCGTTTCTTAGCAAAGGTTCGTCGTTTTCCCAAACCACATGCAATACCACTTGTTCGTAGGCTTTGTCAAATTGATGTCCATGTTTAAGCCAATCGCTGGTACGGGTATGAATTTCGATGGCACCAAACCACAAGACTTTATCAATCGTTATTTTACAATCCAAAAAATCTGGACCAGCATCCGTGTTATGATTTCCTTGTTTAAAAATCTGAATATCCTCCAAATGTGTCGTCTGAAGATTGGCTTTATCAAAAAGTTGGTATTGCCAGATAAAATGCAAAAATGATTCTTTAAAATTCAACATAAAAATAAAAATTATTGGTATTCAAAAATACATTTTAAAATACCAATCTACAAAGCAAATGCGCTGAAATCCAATTCAAAGGCAGCGTCAGCATATTTAAGACCATAACAAAAGGCTATTCAAGACCATTAGCCAAGCCATTTCATGACCAAAAATACAATCACCAATACCGGAAGCAAATACACCAACGCATATTTAGTAATGTACTGAATAAAGCTTGGCATTTTAACGCCCAAATGTTCCGCGATTGATTTTACCATTAAATTAGGTCCATTGCCAATATAAGTCATGGCACCAAAAAACACTGACCCAAGAGAAATAGAGATAATATAAGCCAAATAATCCCCTTTTGCGAAAGCCATGACCTCTGAAGGCACATTGATATCTTTGCCAAATTTGGCCATGGCGGCGGTTAAGAAATTAAGGTACGTTGGCGCATTGTCTAGGAAACTAGAAAAGAATCCTGCCGCCCAATACATAGAAGAAGTCGTAAAAACAGACTGTCCTTCGGGTGTAATCGCATAAGCGGCCACCAATTTCAAGGCAGGCATCATCGTAAAAAACAAACCAAAAAACAAGAACACCACTTCTAAGATAGGTTCAAAACTAAATTCATTGGCATTTAAAGCCGTTTTATTGGCGGTAAAGTAACAAAGTGTGGCAGCGCACAACTGAATCAATTCACGAATAAAAGATATTTTTTTACCGTCTAGGTCAAGGTAAGGCAACCAATCATGAAAATTGGGATCCAAAAAAACTGCGGCAACAATGATGGTTAGCCAAAACAAATTTCGTTTCCCTCCTACCACAATTTTATTTGACGATTGAATGGAATCGGCAGTTGTCGTCCATTTATTTTTACGTTCTAAGGCATAAAAAATCCCTAAAAGTAAGACCATAGCCAAAGCCCAATAGCCAAACAAATGAGAGATGGTAAAAGAAAAAGGTACCCCTTTTAAATAGCCCAAAAATAAGGGAGGATCTCCAATAGGCGTTAAAGCACCACCCACATTACAAACTATAAAAATAAAAAACACCAAATGATAAGGCGCTAGTTTATATTTATTTAAACGGATAAAAGGTCTTACCAAAAGCATCGCAGCCCCTGTCGTACCAATTAAGTTGGCGAAGATGGCTCCCATGAACAAATACAAGATATTTAACAGAGGAGTCACTTTAAAGTCGGCATGGATAAAAATTCCGCCTGCGGCAACGAACAAAGCCCCTAAAAAAATTACGAATGACAAATATTCTACCGCTGTTTCTATCGGCGTATGAAAATCATGTAAACCAAAGCCAAAATAAGCAATCACTGAAAGACCTAATACGACCGCAGTAGGTTTGTAATAATGGTGCCAAAAATTTGCCATCACCATAGGAGCAAGCACAATTAAGGCAAGCAATACCACAAAAGGCAAAGCGCTCCACCAAGGAAGCGCCAATGTAAGTAATAAGGTCATAAAATTTTACGGTGAATAGTACACCTGTTATACAAAATTAAAACTTATTTTTCCACATCATAGACTCCACAGGTTTCACCGTGCGGCTGTTGTATTTGGCATTTGGTTTTGCATTGTACATGTTTTCGATGTCACCATTCACAACAAAATAAATCAATTGTCCAATGGGCATCCCTGCATACACAATCACAGGTTGGGTTACTGAAATTTCAAGGGTCCAAGTATTGCAAAATCCTACATCACCTTTACCGGCGGTGGCATGAATATCAATCCCTAAACGACCCACACTAGACTTTCCTTCAAGAAAAGGTACATGGGCTAATGACTCCGTATATTCAGCAGTAACCCCTAAGTAAAGGGTGTTGGGTTGTAACATAAACCCTTCCGCAGGAATTTCAAAATGGTCAATTTCATTGTGTTCACGAGCATCTAACACCCTGTTTTTATAGGTAGCCAAATGCTTTCCTAAATGCACATCATAAGAATTGGTACCCAAACAGGCACGGTTAAATGGTTCTAACTTAATCGTTCCCTTCTCAATTTCCTCTAGTATTTGTATGTCTGTTAGAATCATTATAGTGTTGCGTTTTTAGTGTTGAGTTTTTAGTGTTGCGTTTTTTGTGAAATATAAATTTCTAATTCGATTTAAATACCTCTGGTAGTTATATGTCTGTTAGAAACATTATAGTGTTGCGTTTTTAGTAAAATATAAATTTCTAATTCGATTTAAATACCTCTAGTAGTTGTATGTCTGTTAGAAACATTATAGTGTTGCGTTTTTAGTAAAATATAAAATTTAATATAAATTCATTGTTGTCAGGTAAGATTAGTATTGTTTATAGACTACTTAAATACACTTGTTTGAACATATAATTATTTTCTACATCGTAAATGTTCTTAAT
>JBIKPL010000199.1:0-5585 GCA_044357485.1 Cytophagales bacterium | reverse complement strand
TGATTCTGCTGCTGCTCCTGCAGCTGCTGCTCCAGCTGAGAAACACTAATTCCAGTTTAGGAAAAAGATTGAAAAAAGTCCCGGTCTTGATCGGGACTTTTTTTTTACCTCATTAGGAAGATTTATGAATACACCAAAACATACTAGTCCTATAAGCACATTTGAAAAATTTTTTCCTGCCGAAGCGGTAGCGTATTGTTTTCAACTCTGGCAACAACACAATTTTAAGTTTATTGTTTCCAAAAAACGTTCTTCTAAATTAGGCGATTATCGCTACAATTTTATCGATAAAAGCCATACCATTACTGTAAATAGTGACCTCAATAAATTTTCTTTTACAGTAACCTATATCCATGAAGTGGCCCATTTGGTAGCTGGGGTTGATTATGGACGAAAAATTGCACCACATGGCACCGAATGGAAAGCAACATTCAAATCCATAATGCAACCTATTTTGCATAATAAAGTTTTTCCTCCAGATGTATTGGTGCCTTTACAATTATACCTTAAAAATGCTGGCGCTTCCTCTTGCTCTGATCCTCAATTATTAAAAGCGTTACAGCAATACGACCATTGGCATGAAGGCATTGTATACCTTTCTGATATTTTAGTGGGTGAAACCTTTGAATTCAATAAAAGAGTTTTTAAAAAACAAGAATTAAGGCGTACTCGGTCACTTTGTGTAGACATTGGTACCAATAAACGTTATTTGATTGCTGAAGTCGCCAAAGTGAGTAGAAAGACTGTATAGTTTAGCGTGAAGCATTTTTTGCTTTTGTACAAGATATTACGCATTGAAAACTTGCCAGGAATTGCTTAAACTCTAAACTAAAAACGCTAAACTGAAAACTCTACACTGAGAACTCTAAACTGACAACCCTAACCTCTAAACTAAAAAAGTAAATCCTCCTTGAAAATTCTTTATATTCATCAATATTTTAAAACGCCTTCTCAAGGTGGTGCTATTCGCTCTTACCATGTAGCGAAAGCATTGATTGCCGCCGGACATGATGTATCGATGATTACAACGCATCATTTACCCCAAAAAATGGTAGCAATGGTCGAGGGAATTAAAGTCTATTACCTGCCAGTACCTTACCAAAATTCCTTTGGTCCACTAAAACGAATTTGGGCTTTTTTGTCTTTTTTAATGCAAGCCTCACGATTAGCAATTCAACTTAAAAAAGACTTGGTTTATGCAACCAGTACGCCGCTCAGCGTGGGTATTATTGCGCTTCTTAATCGATGGCTGTGCAAAACGCCTTATGTGTTTGAGGTGCGCGATTTATGGCCAAAAGTGCCAATAGCGATGGGTTATGTAAACAAACCATTGTTGATTAAGGCACTGAATTTTGCTGAAAAATTGATCTATCGAAATGCTGCTGCCCTCATTGCTTTGTCTCCAGGCATTGAAAAGGCCATGAAAGAAGTTTGCCAAACCGTACCGCTTTATATGGTTCCTAATTTTGCGGATACTGATTTTTACAAACCTCAGCCTCGTTTATCTCACGACAAAATTACCATTACTTACCAAGGTACTTTAGGGGTAGCCAATGGCCTCGATGCCCTACTATGCTTGGCTCAAGTAGCGGAAGCCCATTATCCTGCTCGTTTTCAATTTAATATCATGGGAGACGGTGCTGAAAAAGACAAATTAATGTATCAGGCAACGAACATTATGGCGCTTTCTAATGTGACTTTTTATCCTTTTGCCAATAAAAATGAGGCGAAGGAGCTGATGCAAAATTCGGATATCATGTATGTTTCTTTTGCCCGCTATCCTATACTTGGGGAAACGACTAGCCCGAATAAATTTTTTGATGCCTTGGCAATGCATAAGCCCATTATCGTGAATTTTCAAGGATGGTTAGGAGATCTTTTGTTAGCGCATAAGGCAGGGTTTTACCATGACATATCTTGTAACGAAAAAGCTTTATTAGCCATCATTATAGACAGGCACCAAAACGCGCTTGAGTGGACCAATATGCAAAAAGCGGCGGGTGTATTGGCCCATGATTGTTTTAAGATGGCTACTCAATTGTCTAAAATTGTGGCTATTGTTGCCGGTTTTGCGGTGAAGTAATTGGCAATATTGAAATTCAATTCATTTGAAATATCGATGCATTTGGCTTGTCTCTGCTTTTTTATTTATTTTTTTATCTTCCAAAAGTCACTTTTTTATTTGGACATAACTAGGACATATTTACCAATAAATTGTGCCTAGGACATTTTTAAATAGGCTATTCTATACTTAAATAGACGTCTTTATCTTTTTAATCAAGCATTTTTACAAAAATGCAAAAATGCAACATTGGTATTGTGTAAATAAATGATTGAAAAGTACAATGTTATTTCCTCAAAACTTTTTTAGATTTGCATCATCCAAAAGGTATCCATAGTATAAATTTAAAAAAATACGGCTACTTGTCTAGAAAAAAATTGCATATAGAAGTGATAAACATATATTTGTTAAATTGATAAAATTGTAAATTAAATGAAACAAACCCTTTCCACTCTAATTTTACTCGTGTTACTTACATTTACGGCTCACGTAAATGCTCAAGTTATTGAAAAAGAACATGTTACCCAAGAGTTAACCATTCGTCCTAATTATAAAAATATAGTTGGCTATTATACTTCATGGGAATGGTATAAAAGAGCCGGCTTAACCGCGCCAGGCAACATGGATTTCTCTAAATACACCATTATCAATTATTCGTTTTTTCAAACGGATAAAGAAGGAAATTTGTGGGGAACAGATGCATGGGCCGATTCTATATTACTGAGAGGTAAATATGATTATAATGATCCAATTCAACCAGCATACTTTCCGAATACGTCTTTAATTGATTTGGCTCACGTGGCTGGTGCAAAAGTAATGGTGTCGATTGGTGGTTGGACATTGTCAGAAACTTTTCCTGTAATGGCTTCTACGGCTAAAAGTAGGGCTAATTTTGCCCATAACTGTGTCTTACTTTTACACAGGTATAGTTTTGACGGGATAGACATTGACTGGGAATATCCTTGTTATGCTGAACATAAGGGTACGCCAGCCGATAAAGAAAATTTTACCCTATTAATGAAGGCTATTCGTGATTCGATAGATGTTTATGGCACTAAAGTAAATCAAAAAATGCTTTTAACAGCTGCTTTTGGTGCACAAGATGTTAGAAATGAAGCCATTGAATGGGACAAGTTAAAAGATATCATGGATTTCTTTAACATGATGTGTTATGATTATAATGGAAGCTGGAGTGAGAATGCTTCTTTTAATGCGCCATTATATGCGCCTGCTAAAGGTGATACCAATGCCCTAGACAATACTTTTAGACGTTTGGTACATAAATACAAAGTGTCTTCGAAACAAATTAATTTAGGGGTAGCCTTTTATGGCAGGTCTTTAATGGGTAAAGAAGGTACTAAATTAGACATTTATGGTACTGAACACAAGGGTTGCCAAGATACCATCACTTTTGTGCCTGATTTAGGGGGTAGTTTATATTGGAATATTCTTTTACAAAAAGATAAGTTCGATGAAAAATGGGATGAAAAAGTGCAAAATCCTTATTTGATAGGAAAAACGGTCAATACGTATTTAGATTATGACGATCCTCGCTCTATTAAACTGAAAGCACAATATGTAAAAGACAAAGAAGCTGCTGGGGTAATTATTTGGGAAATTTCTGGTGACGTGGTTGAAAAAGGGGTTGGCTCTGGGGTAGTTGCTGCTACGCCGCTGATCGATGCCTTGAATTCGGTTTTACTTACACCTCGCAAAAAACCAATTCCTAGACGCTGGAGAGATCCTGTAGTGAAAATTGAAAAAGAAAAAGGTTGGAGAGCGAAAGCCATCAAACAAAATATCAAAAATATTTATAAAAAAGGAGAAACGCCTACTTCCAAACAATAGGTGAGTGTGCAATAAAATAAACGAATTAACCTAAAGAAAGTATTTTAATGCTGAAAAATTACTTTACAAAAGTCTCTAGTCTCTTGCTTTGTGCGTCATGTTTAGGTACCAACCTATATGCCTCAGCAAAAACAGACAGTACTTCATCGCAACAGAATTTTGCAAGTGCCTCTCCTCAAGAGTTAGGCTTGGTGAATTCTTACCTTAGATCCCTCAAACTTCGCTCTGCTGCTAAAGCAAATGAGTTTGGCTATGAAAATGGCAGTAAATTAGGATTATTTAAAAATGAAATCAACGTAAGCGGTACCGTTCGTTTCTTGACTATATTCAGGGATATGGGCGATTCTTACGCGGATATGTCAACTTCCAAAAAAAATATTTCCTTTGTTGATTCGCCAATTAGTAATACGGGTGGGTTTTGGAGTGGCTATCCTATGTTTGAATTAAACATCGCCTCTAAATTTAGTAAAAACACAGACTTTAATGTGGGATATTCTTTCATCAATTTTATGAAAGGAAATGCTACTACGGATGTTCCGAATAGTTCTTTGCTTACCAATATGCAAAACCTAAGGGCTGGCGGTACTTTCCATACGGCTATTGGTAAATTTGCTTTTCAAGCGGGATCTATTCTTCCTGCTAAATTGAGTAAGTTCTCTATGGGCCAACCTATTTACAGAGATGATTATTTCGATCGTTTGCCTTGGGATTGGTACAGAAATACTTTCTTGAGATACGAAGACTATTACAACATTAAGTTAAACATGGGTGGTCAAAATGAAGGGCGTGCGTTGTTCTCTGGCTTAACCATGAATGGTAACATTATTCCTTTAGGACTTAATTTTACTGCTTTATATGGTAGGTCAAGTCAAACAGCACCTTATTCAACGCAAACAGGCGCGTTTTTTCCAAGTATTTTATACGGTGGTCGTTTAGAAAAATCTTTGTTTACCAAAGATGTGAATGGTAAATATGCTTTCAATTATTATAGAAGAGAAGCAGATGTCGATAATTTTAGTGGCATTGCTGATAACAATCAAATGATGACTTTGGATGCCGATATGCAATTCAAAGGCTTGAAATTGGTTGGTGAGGTTGCTTATTCGCAAATTAACAATACCGTAACCGACACCTTTAAGGTGGCACCAAGAGAACTTCCTCCATTGCATAGGTCTGGTATTGGTTTTCAATTGAGAGCAGATGCAACTAGAAAATTATTGCCTATTCCTTTGTCTGTTGACCTGTACTATATTGAAAAAAATGTAGTAAGTTTTGATGGTTCTATTCTCAATACCAATTCAAACATCAGAACAAGTGGTATTGCTACTGAAAACAAATATGACCAAAACCTCTTGAACAATGTGGTGCAAGAAATTGGGCAATATGCCAACAATAGAAAAGGCATTACTTTAAAATCTAATTTTAAAATTGAAAAACTTTCCGTGGATTTGGGCTTAATGGTTTCTGAAGAAATTGAAAATATCAATGATTCTACCATCACCATTCAACACAGGGTAAACTCATTTACGCGATCTAGGTTTCATGCTTTCTTTATGGAAGGTGGTCCTTATAACCGCATCAGAAGTGTTTTCAGAAGAGCGTATGAAAATATCGCCATTACTCAAGGAAATGCCAATAACAAAAAAGCATTCAATGCGGCAGATGTATTGTTGAT
>JBIKPL010000198.1:0-5600 GCA_044357485.1 Cytophagales bacterium | reverse complement strand
TGACTACTAATTTGTATGTTTTTTTGTGGGGTATAAGTGATTTTAAATAATTGATCGTTGCCTTTTGAGGGAGCATCGCATTGGTAGCGTAGCCAGGAGGAGGCAAACCTGTCGGTGTAAAAAGCGAGGCTTATTTTGCTATTCCACTTGTATTTGAGTCCGATGTAGCCTCCTTCTTCATTGCTGTTGCTGCTCGATTCGCCAAAGGCATTGCCATAAAAACTGTGAAAATTGGGGTCGTATTTGCGATATAATAGTGCCAAATCTAAGGAAGAGGAGAGGACGGCAATAATGCCTAAAACCAATCCATTTCCACCCGATGATGAGCGAGCCAATTCTCCAAAAGTAACGATGTTTTGCCATTGGAAACCATAGTACATTGCGCCAATAATATTGGTATTACCGCTAAAATTGTAGCGTTGGTATAGGTCATTAGCTTTAGCGATTGGACTCGAAAAATGAGTGTAACAGATATTCGCACCTAGGCTAAATTGGTCTCGTTGCCATTGAATATTCGCTCCATAATTCGATTCCTTGGCACTTGCTTTTTGATGCCAAGCATTACTGGTTTCATGTAATCCGGTTTGTGAAATACTTGCAATAGCGGTGTTGCCACTACTGTCTTGTACGAGTTTGGCATCTATTGCTTTGGACGATATAAAAGTGCTAATGCTTAATGATTTGATGATTTGTATGGTGTTGGCTATTCCCCTAAAAAAGCCCGATTCTATTGTGGAAACATAAGGCCTGAATCCTAACGTTGCTTTGCTAATACTCGCAACAGTTTCACTGCTTTTGTCAATAGCAAAGCCCGAGGAATAGAGGATTCCTTGTCCAAATTGTGCTTTAAAATCGCCTATGATTAAGTTTTGCAAATTGCCTTTTTGTTGTAGTTGTGCGTGAATAGCATAAAAATCAAAGCCCATCGCTTGTTTAGGGATATTCCATCTAAACACTTCATTGAAATCATTTTTTAAGGTTAAGCCTAGGCTTATTTTGGCAGGCGTCGTATACCGATAGCGTAACATTTGGTATGGGGAAGCCCATGGTTTTTCGTTGATTTTACTACTTGCTTTAACCATAAAACTATGTTTTCCTGTCGATAATAATTGTTTTTTATTGAATTGAAGTGCAAGAGGTTCCTCTGCTTTTACAAAAAGGGCTAAGTGTTTGATAGTTGCAAGGGGAATGATGTCTATGGCTTGTAATTCGTAAATTGACCGTAAAGCACCATGCTTTTGAATATGGGTAATGATTGCCTTGGATTGACTTGGCGTAAGCAACAGTAAGTTGTTTAACTGTGCTTCAGAACAAGTGTTGAGGTTGATTGGGTTTTGGTAATATTGAAAAAGTGTTTCATATATTTCTGTGTAATTCAAGGCTTGGTTGCTGTTTTGAATCAACAATGATTCCATCAATTCCTCAAAATCTGATGGGGAAGGGAGGTATTCTTGTGCTTTACAAGGGATATTAAAAAGTATTAAAAAGATAACCCAATACAATGTTTTCATGAGGCTTAGGAAGAAAAAGGAGGTGTAAATGTTAAGCCAATTGACTGTGAAAAATTTAATTGGGGATGTGAAATAATGGCATAATTGATTAGCCAATTTTTTAATGTTAAGGCAAAGCCTGCATGATAATTAATGGTGGTACCAACAATGCCTACTTGTATTTTAAGTGGAGGGCTAAAGGTGTAGTCAATTGCCAATTTAGGCTTAGGGTTTTGATAGGTTTGGATTTCATACGCGGCAAGTAGTGACACGTTTTGCTGTGGCTTGTAATACATGCCAATTGTTATTACACTCGGAATGGTTTCTTGTTGGGATGGCCTTAGGTTTGTTTGTAAAAGGTTAATGGTTTGGGCGCCAATCCATAGTTTTTGAGCTAAAATTTGCGCTCGTCCTCCCAAATTTATAATGGGTTTATACGTATTGCTGGTTTCAGAAACGTGCCATATTAAAAGTTCAGTACTTATTCCCAATGAAAATAGCCCTATTTGTTTGGCATAAGCCATGTTCAGTCTTGAAAAATTATAGATAGCATCACCGAACCTGAAAACACCAAGACCAACCCAATGTTGTTTTTTGTAAGGAAGTACAGCGGCAATGGCCATGCTTTGAAAGTTGGTTTTGTTGAACTTTCGAGTGGTCATGATGCCCAAACAACGCTTTGTGATGGAGGGCATACTCGCCGCATGGTTAAAGCCAGTCCAGGCATTGCTTTCGAAAAGTAAAATCCCTGCGCAGGCATTGTTTTTGGGGCCAATGGCTTCAAATTCTGTAGCACAAACTTTATGGAAGGCGACCATTGTGCCTAGCATGAAAAATATTTTCAGCATAAAAAAATAAAGAAAAATGAGTGGCGCTCAAATGAGCACACTTAATTATTTGTTGATAAAATCGTTGACAATTTTTTGCGCTTCAACCAAGGCATCTTCTAATACTTCATTGACTAAAATAACATCAAATTTTGACTGGAAATCCATTTCAAAACGAGCTTTGCTTAGTCTTTTTTGAATGCTTTCTTCACTCTCCGTATTTCTATAACGCAACCTTTGTTCTAATATTTCCATGGATGGAATTTTTACAAAAATTGAAAGTGCTTTGTCTCCATAAGCAGCTTTAAGTTTCATCCCTCCTTTGACGTCTACATCAAAAATAACGTGTTTTCCCGAAGCCCAAATCCTTTCAATTTCGGCTTTTAGGGTACCATAAAAAGCCCCTTGATATACTTCTTCCCATTCGGCAAAGGCGTCGGTTTCGATATTGTGTTTAAATTCTTCGGGGGTTAAAAAATAATAATCTTTGCCATTTTGTTCTTCTACCGAACGTTTTTCCCTGGTACAAGCTGAAATTGAAAACCCTAAATTTTTATTGGTGTCTAATAAGTGTTGTACAATGGTTGTTTTGCCAGAGCCAGAGGGTGCTGAAAAGATAATTAATTTGCCTTCCATAGGTATAAAATGATTGATAGAATGCGAAATTATAAAATTAAGCTGAAAATATTGAATAAGAAGCTAGAATACTGAGATTAAATTCAAAATTGTAGGGTATTATTTGCACATGGCATTTATTTTTTCACGAATACAGTCTTCTAAATTTTCTGGAGGGCAAATAGCGGTTAATTTTTCTTTGATGTTTTTTCTTACTTCCAATTCAAATTTATAATGTTCCATTGATTTATTACAACATTCAATGTTGCTTTTAAAGTAAGCTACATCTTCTTCTTGAGCTTCTCCATCTAGTATTAATTGAATTACTTCCATACATTTAGAATACCCTTTTGAAGTGTTAACTAATGGTGTCATATCGTATAATTTTGTTGATGAGTGTTGTTTTAATCAGAATCTTTGAAGTTTTACTCCGTTATAGTGTCGTCGTCGTAGCCCATTTTTTTAGCATACCCTAAAAGTTGTTCTTTCAATAAATGCCTCGCACGGTGCAACCTCGATCTCACGGTTCCTATTGGTATATTTAATATTTTTGACATTTCTTCGTAGGTAAATCCTTCAATATCACAAAGAATGATAATCGTCCTGAAATCTACCCCTAAGGTGTTGAGTGCATTGGCCACTTCATCACCAATCATTTCTTTCATGGCATCAACCCTCAAGTCGTTGGTGATAGGAGAATTAACGCTATCGGAGTTGTAGGTAGATTCTACTTCTTGATAATCAATTTTATTAGGTTCTCTTGTCTTACGACGGTATTCGTTGATGAATGTATTTTTCAGAATTCGGAACATCCAAGCTTTGGCATTGGTTCCTTTTTCAAAAGAATCAAAAAAACGATAGGCTTTAAGGTAAGTGTCTTGTACTAAATCTCTTGCGTCGTCTTGATCAAAAGTCAGTCTGAAAGCAAAATTGTAAAGTGGACGAGATAAATGCATGAACTCTTTTTCAAACGCTTTGTCGCGTTTAGCTTTATCTTCAGGTCGTATGTTAAATGCTTCAGCCATTGTTACAAATGTAGTTTTTTTTCGCTGCTAATCTACTGAATACAACTTAAATTATTGATGTTAAATCTTAGTTTTTTATGAGATTTTATAGCGGAAAATGGAGGTTAAAATTGGTCGATTTGGGCAGAAGGAATCTTTCCTTTTTACACTAAAAGGTGCAAATATTACACTGGATTTTAATACTTGGATTTTTATAGAACAATCTCAATGGTTTAATACCGCTAAATTTGTTTCTCTGATATAGGCATATTTTTCATTCCATTTCACTTTATACCAAATGTCTTGCTTGTCTACAATTTTAAGTCTATTGCCCTCTGGAATTGCAGTGATGAGATTTCCTCCTGCCGATGGCGCATCAAGTAGTATGGCATGTGTGTTAATGACTACGCCTTTTTTAAATAAATGAGCATCCAAAAGATAAAATACCCCAAGCAAATATACCATTATAAAGATTGCTCTTATTTTTACAATACGGCTATTTTTTCGTTTCAATACCACATACACAAAAGCAATAAAACCAAAAGTAAGGAGCGCTAAAATGATTTTTGTATAGTTTTTATAATACTGAAGTAAGAAATATTCCGTGTCATCGTATTCGTAGCCTTTGAGTTGGTATTCGTCAGCAATAGCCTCCATTTTTTCCAATACTTGTTTGGATGGATTGAGGGTGTTGTACAAATTAAGAAAGTACAATGCCTTGGCATATTCTCCTAAGCCTTCATTGATATACGCCATTTTCAATAGCATTCTTGGCGTATATTGACCCTGTTTGTAAAACAAATCGTCATAATGTTGGTTTGATTGAATAAATTTCTTCTTTAAAAATAAAGAATCTGCTTTGTCAATAAGGATGTAATTGTTCTGACCTTTAGTATTTTGAGAAATAATACTCAGAAATGTCAGTAAAATGTAAAATAAATTGCGTCTTAGTATTTGCATTTTTAATAATTCGGCCTACCTTTGCAATCGCAATAACGGAAACTATTTCTGTAAAAGCAAAAGATTCCGTAGCTCAGCTGGTAGAGCAATACACTTTTAATGTATGGGTCCTGGGTTCGAATCCCAGCGGGATCACCAAGTTAACTTTAACGGGGTTAATTAAAATTTTGTGAAGTGCTCAGCTGGTAGAGCATCCCGATTTAAATCGGGAGGGTCCTGGGTTCGAATCCCAGCGGGATCACACTATTAACTCGCAGGGAGTTAAAGAAAGTTTCGGGGTGTAGCGTAGCCCGGTATCGCGTCCACATTTGGGATGTGGAGGTCGTAGGTTCGAATCCTGCCACCCCGACTTTATTTGACTAGAAGTAGTCACCAGGTCCTGTAGCTCAACTGGACAGAGCAACTGCCTTCTAAGCAGTAGGTTTCAGGTTCGAGTCCTGACAGGATCACGATAAAAAGCGGAAGGTCATTCCGCTTTTTATTTTAATTACCGATTCCGTAGCTCAGCTGGTAGAGCAATACACTTTTAATGTATGGGTCCTGGGTTCGAATCCCAGCGGGATCACCAAAATAATCACAAGCCTGTAAGTCTGCTTGCAGGCTTTTGTTTTCGATAACATATTGCGCTTACAAATTGCATGATTCCGTAGCTCAGCTGGTAGAGCAATACACTTTTAATGTATGGGTCCTGGGTTCGAATCCCA
>JBIKPL010000197.1:0-5602 GCA_044357485.1 Cytophagales bacterium | reverse complement strand
TATTGTTTTTGAAGCAACGGTGTTACCATGTAAATCAACAATTGAAATAGTGCCAGAAACGGCATCTGTTAGGGTCACCCTTATGTTGTCAGTGGCCGGGTTAGGGTAAATGTTGACGTTTGTTGAATTGAACGCGTCGCTATTTGTAATGATTAAATCATAATGATGTGCGCCAGAAGTATCAGAACAGATACCCGTTACGATTACAGCATAATTGCCTGATTGTGTAGGGGTAAAGGAACGATTAGTAGCATTTTCAATTATTGTTTTTGTGTCAGCATTGATCCATTGATAAGATACTTCTATTTCATTGGCCATAAAATAGTCATTGTCAACACTTACTGTAGTGTCAACGGCATTAAAATTTAATAAAACAAAATCGGAGGTATCTACACCACATTCATTTGTAGCAGAAGCCACAAAGTAAGCCCCATTAAAATCTTGAGATTCAACTTTAATTTTAATTGCATTAGTGCCTTCTGATAAATCCATATCAAAGCTTGTTCCAAATTCGCTTAAATAATGCTTGTAAATAGTAGTGTTACTTGCTTCAAAATTCAAATACATCGTATCGTTTACACAAATATTTACTTCTTGAGGTTGAATTGAAAAAACAGGTTTTTTATTGATTGTCAAATTCAACGTTACTATTGAGTCGCAACCAGCAGCATTGGTTAATGTTTGAGTATAGGTATCAGAAACTGTTCTGTCTACCCCATTGAAAAAATAGTTGTCACAAGCAGTAATGGTTAAGGTAGAATCTGTTTTGATACATTGTTCTACGATATATGGGAAACTGCCCCAACCTGTAGCTGATTGATAAGTAGATACAGTACCTTTGGGTACATATAAAGTTGATTTGGGAGAATTGTTTACAAATACATCGGTTGTAATAATTTGTGGTACTTGTGATTCTACCATAACAGAATCTAAAGCATTATTGCCATAAAATGCATATAAACCAAAATTTGTTACAGAGCTTGGTATGTTAATGCTAGTTAGGCTAGTAAGCATAAAAAATGCTCCCATTCCAATTGTTGTTACCGAATTAGGGATTCTAATGCTGCTAAGTGAAGTGCAACTTTGAAATGAATGATTACCAATAATTGTTACCGAATTAGGAATTGTAATGCTTGTTAAATTAGAATGACTAAATGCAAATTCACCTATACTTGTTACTGTATTAGGTATGGTTAATTTTGTTAAATCGTAGCTATATTGAAAAGCACTTGCTCCAATGTTTGTTACCGAATAAGTTGTACCGCCATCTGTAACAGAAGATGGTATTACTACCTCTCCAGTAATGAAAGAATTTGATCCTACTTCAACAGTAGAAAGGCTAGTAATGTTGTAATTAATTCCATCTACAACAATGGTTTGTGCAAACGATAAATAACTCGTCAATAGTAAAGTTACTAAAGTACTTAGTTTTTTGTAAAATTGTTTTTTCATAATGATTGTTTAATTGAATATTTTGTCTTTTACTGATTTTAATAATTTAAGTTACATGAGCCATGTCCATAAGCAATTGAATTAATAGGCGAGTGAATGACTAAAGTTGTAAATAATTGATACCCATGAGATAAATTTTATTTTCTACTGTTGATAAAAAAATATCGATAAATGGTGAATTGGAAATGGTCGTGGGCTTCGTCGTGATAGATGATGGTTTTTAAAAGAAGGGAGAAATCCTTTGAATATTATTAAATAGTTAAGAAATTGTTTTTCAAACTATCTTCGTTTTTAATGCGAAATTTAATGTCTAGTTTTGGCATAGGGTTTAGCATTTAAATTTAGTACCTTTAAATATTAATATTCTAAAATAAATTGAAGCGCATGTTAAAAAGAATTTACTTCATTTTTATCTTCACCTTGGCTTGTAGTGTGGCTGTTTTTTCAAAAGAAAAAACGCTGATTAAAGGTAATTTTGCTAATTCAGGCAATTATAAAATCATCTATTTGTTTCAATATTTTGGAAGTGAATTAATTAAAGTTGATTCTTCGAAGTTAAGTAAGGGCAATTTTAAATTTCAAAATGTATACCCCCGTGGTTTTTATAAACTAGGATTTTCTGTCAATAAAGCCATTGTCATGGTGATTGGAGATGAGCTTGATTTGTATTTGACGGCTGATTGTAATAATTTTCCGAACTCCGCTAAAATATCTGGGTCACTTGAAAATAAATTGTTTAACGAATTTACCTATCGCAATTCGCAATATGGTTTAGCCATTAAACAATTAAGCCAACAAACGGCACAGTTAGATGGCTTAAGAAATACCGATACCACCAGGTACAAAGAGATTTTATCAAGTCTACGCCTCAAAGAAGATTCTATTTTAACGAGTCAAAATGCTTTTTTTTCTAAATTATATGCCGAAAACAAAGGCACTTTCATGTCTAAGTTTGCCAAAATGTTTATCATCGCTGATACCACCAATGGGGCAAATTACTTTACAGCCGAAGAATTTTCAGATGAAGAATATACTGCTGGTGAAATGTTAGTTGGCAAAATTAATTCTTTTTTTTCTAACCATGTCGAAAAGACACCGCAAGCCTTTACTGAAGCGGCAGGTTATTTATTGAGCAAGCCAGCCAAAGCGTCACCTACAAAAGAGTTGTTTTACAAGTCAATTATCAATTTGTTTATTGAAGTGAAATTAGAATATGAGGCTGCCTTTAGGAAACAAATGGCGGCTGAATTTGGAGACAAACCGTCCGTAAAAAAATACTTGGCTGCATTGCCAAACTTAGGGCTACAAATTGGCGATGCCGCGCCAGAAATATTTTTGCCCGATACCGCTACCAATTTTGTAAAATTGTCGTCTTTAAGAGGCAAAATTGTATTGTTAGATTTTTGGGCTTCTTGGTGTGGCCCTTGTCGAAGAGAAAATCCACAGGTGGTGAAAATTTACGAAAGATTTAAAGACAAAGGCTTGGTGATATTAAGTGTATCATTGGATGAGTCTAAACAAAATTGGACAAACGCCATTAAAAAAGACAAGTTACCTTGGTTGCATGTCTCCGATTTGAGAGGATGGAAATCTATTGCGGCCTCTCATTATGGCGTTCAAAGTATTCCTCAAACTTTTGTGCTCGACAAAGAAGGGAATATCATCGGCAAAAACTTAAGAGGAGAAGCATTAGAACGCTTTTTGGAAACGCAATTCAAATAGGTTATTCGTGTTGTGTTTTTAGTAAAATGTGAATTTAAATCGAGAGCTAAAAAACGTTAAACTAAAATAGTGTTGGGTTGTGAGTGTTGAGTTTTTAGTATAATGTGAATTTAAATCGAGAGCTAAAAAACGTTAAACTAAAATAGTGTTGGGTTGTGAGTGTTGCGTTTTTAGTATAATTTGAATTTGTAATCGAAAGGTAAAAAATGCTAAACTAAAATAGTGTTGGGTTGTGAGTGTTGCGTTTTTAGTATAATTTGAATTTGTAATCGAGAGGTAAAAAACCCTAAACTGATAACTAACCATGAGTAGCAAAAAGAATTTCAAAGTACTAGTAGTTGATGACGATGCCGATATTCTCGAATTGCTTCAGTACAATCTTGCCAAAGAAGGTTACGAGGTAAAGGTGGCTGATAATGGTAAAAAAGGCATTGAAATAGCCAAAGAGTTTTTGCCAAATTTGATTTTACTCGATGTCATGATGCCTCAAATGGATGGCGTAGAAACTTGTCGTCAGTTAAAAGAAAATCCTGTTTTTGCAGAAACGTATATCCTTTTTTTAACGGCTCGTTCGGAGGAATATACTGAAATTGCCGCTTTTGAAGTAGGCGCTGATGATTACATCACCAAACCGATTAAGCCAAGGGCATTGATGAGTCGTATTTCAGCCTTGTTTAGACGCGATAATAAATCGGTAAAAAATAACGATGTGGTAAGTATAGGCGATTTGGTTATCGATAAATCAAGCTATACCGTTACTAAAAATGGGAGAGAAATTGTGCTGCCCAAAAAAGAATTTGAACTGTTGTTTTTCTTAACCCAAAATCCCAATAAGGTATTTAACCGTCAGGAGTTATTGCAAAATATTTGGGGAATGGATGTGTATGTGATTGACAGAACTGTAGATGTACATATTAGAAAAATCAGAGAAAAAGTAGGCGAAGACCTGATTAAAACAATAAAAGGCGTAGGGTATAAATTTGATGTTGATTAGTGTATGTTAAACTCAAGAACGGTTGCCGTTGTTTTATCCTTTTTAATCGCAGTGGTGACCACTGCTTTTTTGTCTTTGGTAAAGGCCATTACAATTGTGGCCTTAGTGGTTTGTTTTAGTATTTCTTTTGCTTCCTCATTTATCCTGATTTTCTTGATTTTAGAGTTTTTGATTTTTAAAGAAATCAACAAAATAAATGGCTTGATTACCAAATTAAAGAAGAAAGACTTTAAAATTACGGGTAAAAGTATGGTGACTTCTTCAAGTCCTTTAGGACGAATCACCGAAGAGATTTATACCTTAGCCAAAGTAAAGCAATTGGAAATTGATGAGCTTAAAAAACTTGAAATTTACCGCAGAGAGTTTTTGGCAGATGTGTCACACGAATTAAAAACGCCTATTTTTGCTGCCCAAGGCTTTGTTGAAACCTTGCTTGATGGCGCTATCGATGATCCTAAAGTAAGAGACCGATTTTTAAATAAAGCCTCTAAAAGTTTAGATGGTTTAAATATTTTGGTGCAGGATTTAATTGTGCTTTCGCAGCTTGAAACTGGCGAAGTAAAAATGGATATGATCGATTTTGATTTGGTAGGTCTCCTCAAAGAGGTGGTAGAACAACTCGAAGACAAGGCCGCCAAACGAGATTCCGTAATCATAGTGGTGGCCGATGATGCCAAAAAATACATCGTTCATGCCGATAAATTCAGAATACAACAGGTATTGGTAAACTTGATTGTGAATGCCATCAAATACGGAAAAGAAGCCGGCACTGTTGAAATTGTGCTCGAAAAAGAAAAAAATCAAATTCAAATTGCTGTCAAAGATGATGGCGTTGGGATTGCAATTGAGCATTTGCCTCGACTTTTTGAACGTTTTTATCGGGTAGATAAGAGTCGATCCAAAGAAGGTGGCGGTACAGGATTAGGACTTGCCATTGTAGAGCAAATTGTGGAAGCGCATAATTCTCACATACAAGTATCAAGTAAACTCGGAAAAGGTACTACCTTTACATTCAAATTAAAAAAAGGACTAAGTTCAGTTAATGAATAAACTTACATTACAAGACCTGATTGTTCAGGAAACCGAAGATTTTATATTTATCAATAAACCCCCATTGATATCTACCCTTGATGATAGGGCGGGAACAGGGACAAGCATATTGCGTATGGCAAAAGAATATTGTCCTGAAGCCCAAGTTTGCCATCGATTAGACAAAGAAACCTCCGGTATTTTATTGATTTCAAAACACAATGAGGCCTATAAGTTTGCCGCCATTAGGTTTGAACACAGGGAAATTAAAAAAATATACCATGCCGTGACGGATGGCATTCATGATTTTAATGTCATGCATGTGAACTTGCCAATAACGCCTTTACCCAACGGTATTGTGAAAATAGACAGGCAAGGAGGAAAACCCGCAGAAACATTTTTTAG
>JBIKPL010000027.1:0-15252 GCA_044357485.1 Cytophagales bacterium | reverse complement strand
TTCTAAACCTCGACGACCTTCCCCGAAAATTTTACCCATGGTACTACAAGATATTTGACCAAATTGTTTCGCCATTAGCCCAATTGGATTTATGAACAATAATGAGTAGTATTGAATAAACGCATTTTCCCGTAAGTTTTGGTGGGCTTGCAGATATGGGCTAGTGAGGGACAAGCGTAGTAAGACACACAACTATCTATCGACATTTGTGCTGACTTCGGATAACAAAAGCCAGCCTTTAGCAAAAATTAAAAGAGGTAAAATTTTCCCACCGCACGGGCTGACATACCGAAAATAATTATTACATTTGACACTTATTGACAAGTCAAAATACAGAAACGTGAGTTACCTAGGACAGAAAATTAGAGAAACGAGAGAGAAGCAAAATCTGCTACTCAGACAAGTCGCAGCTCATATTGAAGTTGATACTGCATTAATGAGTAAAGCTGAAAGAGGTGAACGGAATTTGAATAGAGACCAAGTTGTAAAACTTGCCAAATTCTTTAACTCATCAGAGGAGGAGTATATTTCTCTATGGCTATGTGACAAAGTAATAGAAGCGGTTGACAATGACCCTTTGGCTACTCAAGGAATAAAAAAAGCATTAACAAAAATCAAGAATTAATTTAGATGCAAATCATTCATAAAATAGACGACTTTTTATTTACCATTTTCCCTGAACTAATGGGGGGGGGTAATTATCTAATTACTAGCACCTTAGAGAAGTATTATACTTACGGACCTTACAAGCCGAAAGTAAACATTGACAACGGTTGGGTAAAAATAGAAATTGACACCCCGACCATTATCTCGCAGGAAGCCGACTACAAAAAAACTGTAGCACTTTGCGAAAAAGGGAAATACTCAGAGGCAAAACCAATCCTAAAAAAACTTATTGAAATAAATCCAACAAATTCGGAATACCACCGAATTATGGGACAAATACTGTCGGACGAAGGAGACCAAGAAGAAGCAATAAATTGCTTAATTGATGCATTACGTTGGGACTCTAAAAATGGATGGGCGTTGCTTATGATGGGTAACATTTTTGCTAAGTTCAAAGATGAAGTTCCAACTGCAATGAAGTATTATGACCAAGCACTAATTGCAAATCCAAAGGACAATATCACCATAAACAATATTGGTGCAAACCTTATGCAGCAAGGAAAATTGGAGGAAGCCAAAAAATACTTTTATGAAGCACTAAATATTAATGACCAATATGCAAACACTCATTTTGCATTAGGAATAATTGCTGAAATGGAAGCAGACTTGCAGTCTGCTTTTTTCAGTACCATTCAAGCAATTAAACTGAATAAAAATAAGGATGTTTTATATCAGAACTCTGTAAAACAAGCTTTTGAGATTTCTAAAAAAATAATTGCAACTGATATTGGCAAAAAAATATTTAGGGAATACAGACATAAACTTGAATTTGATGATGACAGAAAAATTGACATTGTTCAAGATGAAGAAATTCCAACAGCCGCAAAATTTGAGTTTGCCGAAAACTATGACAGAGAAACTCATATTGTTAAATACAAACCAAGTTACCCAGCGGTTGAACACTTAATTATGCATGAGTTGGTGCACTTAGATTTTGTTATTGAAGCAAGAAAAGGTGATTTAAATCAATTATTTATTTCTACACAGCATCATAAAACAGAATTCATTAAAGGACTTGAACCGACAATCAAGAAATTTAACAAAATGGGGATTTCTGAAAAGACAATTGCTGATTATTGTTCGAATCTATTTGAAGGCATGAACCGTCAAATATTCAACACTCCAATTGACTTGTTTATTGAAAATTACCTTTACAGTAAATTCGCAGAACTCAGACCTTTCCAATTTATTTCTCTTTACAATATGTTGCAAGAAAGCCTGAGGGCTGTAACAGATAAAAAAATTGTTGAACTCTCTCCAAAGGACATCATTTCAAAAAGCAAAGTTTACAATTTAGTAAATGCAATTCAGTTCAAAGAATTATTTGGTTTTGATTTTATCAAAGATTTTAATGCTACACCAATAGAATTGAAACTTGCAACAGATTTTTATGACGAGTATCTACAATACAAAGATGACAAAGAACCTGCTGAAGAATACGAATTGGTTTTGCATTGGGCTGAAGACTTAAATGTTGATAAGAACTTTGAACTTGTAAATGAACATGAGTATAGAAGTAAGAGAACAGATATTGACAATCTTCTATCTTCAATAGAAAAAGACCCATATGATTTAGAGTCCAAAGACCCATATAAACAAAGGGAAATGGACAAATTTCAAAAATCGCAAGAACAAATAGGTATGAACATGTCAGTCTCCATGTTCATGGTTGATGCCTTGCAATTTTTTGAAGATAAAACAAAAGAGGAAATTAAAAAGATTGCTTTTGAAATTGCAACACAAGGGACTCAAGGCTATAGACCAGATAAAGATGATTACAGAATAAACTCGATTAGAGGCAAAACATTTTCAGGTTACCATATTTTAGCTTATTACTACGTAAGTTGGATGTTAGCAATACCCGAAATGGTATCACAATTAAATTTACCTTATGAAGGAGAATATAAAATGGCATTAACAATGCACAAACCGAATAAGTAATGAAAGAAAGTGAAGAAATAATACAAGCACTTTTGAAATTCAGAAATGAAAGAGATTGGGAGCAATTTCATAATCCAAAAGATTTGGCTTTGGCTATAAGTATTGAATCTGCTGAACTTTTAGAATTATTTCTTTGGAAGAAAGCAGAGGATGCAAATACTGAAAAAGTAAAAGAAGAACTTGCCGACATTTTTTCATTTGCATTTTTACTAGCGGAGAAATATGGATTTGATGTTAAGGAAATTGTTTTGGATAAAATCAAAACAAATGGTGAAAAATATCCTGTAGACAAAGCAAAAGGAACATCAAAAAAGTATAATGAATTATAACCAAGATTTTGAAATAAATAATATTGCATTCAATAATATAGGATTGAATTCTATTCAATCACAATATTTTGTAAGCGAAAATTGGCCTGTCGTATATATTTTAAATAACAATGGTGTAAGTCAAGCTTATGTGGGTGAAACCATTGATACTAATTCTCGAATTTTCACACATTTACAAACACCAAGTAAAAGTCATTTACAAGAAGCACATTTAATTTCCAGTAGAAAATTCAACAAATCGGTAACATTAGATATTGAATCCAATTTAATTAAGTATCTACATGCTGATGGCAAATACAAATTATTAAATGGCAATTTAGGATTGGTAAACCACTCTTATTATCAAAGAGATGAGTTCTATTGGGATATGTTTAAAAATATTTGGAATGGCCTCATAAGCAAGGGAATTGCTCAACATAGCTTAGAACACATCTCAAATAGCGATTTGTTTAAATATTCGCCCTATAAGACTTTATCTGCTGATCAAAGAAAAAATTTAATGCTAATTATTGATGCACTTCTTTCTGAAAATAAAAAATCAGTATTGGTAGAAGGTGGTGCAGGTACAGGTAAAACCATACTTGCTATTTTTCTTTTTAAGTTAATGCTAACTTCTGATGAGGATTTTAATTATAGAGAATTCGGTGAAGACGAGAAAGATTTTGTAGATAAGGTAAAACAATTAAAGATAAAATTTCCAAATCCTAAAATGGGTTTGGTTATAGCAATGGGTTCATTTCGAAAAACTATTAAAAAAGTTTTTCGAAACATAAATGGCTTAAATTCAAAACTTGTTATTGGCCCTTCAGATTTGGAATATGAATCATATGACATTCTATTTGTTGACGAATCTCATCGTTTGAGAAAAAGAGTTAATCTTGGCCCGTATTTCGCAATTTATGACAGGGTTTGCATCGCACTAAAACTAGACAAACTAAACACTTCAGAATTAGAGTGGTCTCAATTAAGGTCAAATAAAGTATTATATTTTTACGACGCTAAACAATCTATAAAACCTTCTGATGTTGATGCAGTTGATTTTGAAAACTTAAAAAATGCTTCTAACGCTATAAATGTCAAATTACATTCGCAGTTCAGAGTAAAAGGAGGTAATGGATTTGTTAATTTTGTGAATAATTTATTAGACGATACTTTTAAGAATGAAGAGTTCAAATACAACGATATCAATTATGATTTACTACTTTTTGAGAACTTTTCTGATTTCGTTAATGAACTTAGAGAAAAGAACAAAAAACATCAGCTTTCAAGATTCATAGCTGGTTATGCCTGGCCATGGATAAGTCAGAATGACCCGAATGCATTTGATATTGAAATAGAAAATATTAAATTAAAATGGAACTCAACAGCAATTGATTACATTAATTCTGATATTGATGCACAAGAGGTAGGTTGCATTCATACCACTCAAGGTTACGACCTCAATTATGCTGCAATAATTTTTGGACCCGAGATAATATACAATCCAATATCAAAAGAAATAGAGATAGTTAAGGAAAATTATAAAGACAGAAATGGGACTGCAACAATACGAGATAAGGCAATACTGAAAGACTACGTAATAAATATATACAAAACTATTATGCTAAGAGGTATACTAGGTTGTTATATTTATGTGTGTGACAAAAATTTGCGAAATTATTTTAAAAAGCATATTTATTTATTTAATGAAAATAAAAATCCAATAATTGATTTAACTGATTCAAAAGAAATTAAGTTAATTCCATTTGAAAATAGTGTACCATTATATTCCTTAAAAGTTGCTGCAGGCGAATTTATATTTAATGACAGTATCGCTGAAGAAAAATTCATTTTGGTTCCTGATGGTGTAAAAATTACACAAGCCCATTTTGCGTGTAAAATAATTGGTAACTCCATGAACAAAATAGTACAAGATGGTCAAATAGCTTTATTTAAAAAGTATACTGGCGGAAGTAGAAATGGCTTAATGGTCATTGCTGAGTATTACGATCATCAAGATTTAGATTATGGTTCTTGTTATACGTTCAAGGAATATTACAGTCAAAAAGCAATTAACGAGGAAAGTTGGCACCATGAAAAAATTATTCTTAAACCAAAATCATTTGATACTTCATATCAAGATATCGTAATAGACCCAGACTCAATAAATGAAAAAGCTTTTAGCGTTAAAGGAATTTTTGATAGAGTAATTGAATAATAATTTTCAGCCCACGCAATTTGCAAACACATTTAAAAACCGCACGAGCAAACGCACAGACCAAAGTTTTTAAAAGAGCTTGCAAAGCCGACACAAAAGAAAATTGAATAAAAAAACAACGCTTTAAAAAAAATAAAATACGCTACGCCAACACCAATGACACAAAAATTCAAGTATAAAAATGGTTTACAAGCGGTCAGACAAGAACACCTTCAACTAACAACAAACTTTCTCACCAGACAATTTGTCTCGTTGGATAGATTGAAGCTTTGATTTCAACCCTCTTTCCATTACATTTACTTCTGCGAACCCGAATGATGCTCAAGTTTCAAGCGTTAGCAACAAATGAACCTCTCTGACAACGGAATGCAGACACTTTAAACAAGTAGGTATATATAATTTCAACAGAATGATAAGAAAAAGTACAATTCTAACTTTTATGCTATTTGCATTTGCAAAGTTACAAGCCCAAGACTATCAAATTAGTTTTGCAGGAAGTGGTGAATCCACAACAATTGAAACAGTACTAGTACAAAATTTGACACAAGGTACGAGTTTAAATCTTAGCGGCTCTGATGTATTGAACCTTAAAAAAGCTATCACAGGTATTGAGCAATTAACAACAAACAAAGATAATTCTTTACAGATTTATCCGAACCCGATGACAAGCAACAGTACTATTGAGTTTGAAATTTCTAAAACAAGTAATGTTATAATTGAATTGTTTGATATTACCGAAAATAAAGTAACAACAATTCAAAAAAACTTACAACCGGGTATCCAAAAATTTAATGTTTCCGGATTAAATAGTGGAATTTATATAGTAAATGCAAGATCAGACGACTTTGTTTATTCCGGGAAAATAATTAGTAACGGCACTTCAACAGGAAAAGCTGCTATTACTTTCATAAATAGTAACACTAACGAGCATCAAGCTAAATTAAAAATTGCACAATCAATTGTTTCAATGCAATATAATACTGGCGATAGAATTTTATTGAAAGCCGTTTCCGGTATTTATAGCACAATTAAAACACTTATTCCCGTTGCAAATTCTACTGAAACTTTCAATTTTGTTGCTGCTACTGATTATGATGGGAATAATTATACAACCGTTACTATTGGTACTCAAGTTTGGATGGTTGAAAACTTAAAAGTAACACATTATCGTAATGGAGACGTAATAGCAAATGTAACCGACAATAAAGAATGGACAAATTCAACCAATACAGGCGTCTTTTGCTGGCACAATAACGACATTGCCAATAAAGCATCTTACGGTGCACTGTACAACTGGTATGCCATTTACGACGAACGCAACATAGCACCTACAGGCTGGCATATTCCCTCCGATGACGAATGGACAAATTTAACCGACTACCTTGGTGGCCAAGCTGTTGCTGGCGGGAAAATGAAAGAATTCGGAACAAAAAATTGGAACACTCCAAACGAAGCTGCAACCAACGAAAGTGGGTTTACTTCCCTTCCTAGCAGCTCTCGCTCCGCCTTCGATGGTTCGTTCGGCAACTTGGGAGACAGTGGCGGATATTGGAGTCGTACCCCATTGAATACGAATGCCTATTACCGATTCCTGTCCAAAGACAACGCCACGGCTTACCGCTCAAACTTAAGTAAGATTGCAGGGATGGGCATTCGTTGCGTTCTGGATTAAGTTATTTTTTAATTTTATAACCAAAAGAAAGGCGAATTCAAGCAAGAAAAGAAAGAAATTTAACCCAAAAAGAATTAGGTAAACTTGTTGGTGTTCAAAAAGCACAAATTTCTAAATTGGAAAACAGTTTGACAGATGCTCGTTTTGATACCATTATTAAAGTATTCAAAGCGCTGAATGCAAAAATTAACTTTAAAGTGGAATTACTTGGGGGAAAAGTAAAGCTGACATAAATAATTAAACTAACTCCATAACATTGCACTTACTAATGCTACCCTTCCGGCTTCGCTTGATAGTTTAACGATTTAATGTCAAGCATTTTAATTACATACACCTTGATGGTGAGCAGCTTGCTCATGCACCGTAACGTTAGCAAAACTTTAAGAACATCCAATTACAAAAATGTCCGCTTCCTTAGACAATATATTAAACCACTTTGGGATTAATGCTACCGCTTCAATAAAATTGTTTAAGGACAAATCTGTAATAAAGGAATTGCCCAAGAATAAAAATATTTTTGTAGAACAGAAGAAAAATGAATTTGAATATTTTTTGATTGAGGGCGTTACACATCGCTTCAATATTTCAGATAAAGGAGAAATTGTAACTACAGGTTTTTATATGGGGAAATCTGTAATCACTCCACATTTTGCCCGTATCAATATGGGCAAAAGTATCTTCAGCTTACAGTCATTAACAGATATAGTGTTAGCTGAAATACCCGTTGTTGAATTAAATAATTTAAGAAATAATATCAGGGAGTTTCAAGAATTTGGACAAAAAACAATTGAAGCAGAACTAACTAAAACATTTTATAACGAAGTTGTATTTCGTTCTTATAACGCTAAAGAACGACTGCTCGAACTTCGTAAACAATACCCAAACTTGGAAAATCTTATTCCGCATAATATTATTGCATCTTATTTAGGAATCACTAATGTATCTTTTAGTAGGTTAAGAAGAGAATTAACCAAGTCTTAGACGATTTTATCAAATGATAACATCTTTGTTTTTTAATACCCCCACTTTTGCATCATCCAATAATTTAAACAATTATAAAAATGAAGCAAATAATCTCTGTGCTAGTCTTGATTTCTATTTGGAGCAATGCAAGTGCAAAATCAAACGAAATAAAAAAACAAAGCAAAATGACAAATGTAATCGACAACCAAGGGGACAAACTTTTTGCAACAATTTATCCAAATGCAAACAAGGAAACAATCATATTGTTACATGGTGGGCCTGGCTTTCCAAGTGATTTATTAGAGGTCGTTGACATTTTAAAAGATAGTTTTCAGGTCATCACCTTTCACCAGAGAGGAACAAAACAATCACCTTGCAGGAGTAAAGATTATTCCATGAAAGCTTACATCACAGATATTGATGCTATTGCTGAATTTTATAGAATCAAAACATTTCATCTTTGGGGTCATTCATGGGGAGGACTTTATGCCCAAATATATGCAGACAAGCATTCTGAAAATTTATTGAGTTTATTTCTATGTTGTCCTGGTTCAGGAACAGGAATTGAATGGAAGCAAACAGAAAAAGAAGTAATGCAATTGAATAAATCAAAATGTACTTCAGGTCAGTGGATGAAAATGGGAATGAACAATGTATTCGGTATGCTTGGTAGTGATAATGCTTATAAGCGACTTTTTAAACAGGTAATGAAAAACTATAATGAAGACTTCGTAAAAACGGAAGATTTAGGAATAGACTTTGGCAATTTAAAATCTGCACCTATAAATAAAACTAGACCAGAAATTTTAAAATATTCTATTCTACAAAAACAGGAGAACCCAAAATACAAAATCACTCTAATTTATGGCGACCAAGACATTTATAAATCAAGCAAAGACTTCGTAATAAATCGTTATCCAACAGCAAAGGTTTGTGTCATTAAAAATTGCGGACATATTCCTTGGTTACATAATCCGACAGACTATAGAGAAATATTAAGAACGCATTATAATTAAACAATACCACTCTGGTGTTAGCCTGAACTTAACATCAAACATCCTCACCATGAGTTTTGCGCTTCGCTTGATGGTGAGGCGATTTAATGTCAAGCATTTTAATTACATACACCTCGATGGTGAGCAGCTTGCTCATGCACCGCAACATTAGCAGTAAGTTGAAAAAAAGACTCAACAATACTGTCAGGTTTGTTACTACCAAAAATCAGGTGTTGCTGAATGGTTTCTCACCAAAAGGCTGCCCACTGATAACTTGTTTAAAAACGCCAAATCTGTCAACCGTTGCATTGTTGTTTGTGTCGGCTGCGCCTTGAGTGTTTTTTATTTTTTGAAGCGATATTTTTTAATACAATTTTCATTTTGGGTAAGTGATGCAAGCACTTTTAAAAACTTTGTCCTGTGCAATTGTTTGTGCGGTTTTTAAAAGTGCTTGCAAAATATATTGGCTTTCCTATAGTTGTAGTTAATAACAACTTAAAATCTGTCCAAATTCATTACTTTATTCCAAGCTGCTACAAAGTCTTTTACAAATTTTTCTTTTGAATCGTTACTTGCATAAACTTCTGCCAATGCTCTTAATTCAGCGTTGGATCCAAAAATTAAATCCACTCTTGTTGCAGTCCACTTTGTTGTACCAGATTTGCGGTCTTTACCTTCAAAAAGTTCGTTGGCATTTGCAATCGGACGCCACTCAGTACTCATATCCAACAGATTCACAAAAAAGTCATTTGTTAACTTATCTTTTTGATTGGTTAAAACACCATTTTGTGAGTTGTTATAATTGGCATTCAATACACGTAATCCACCAACTAATACGGTCATTTCAGGGGCTGTTAGCTTGAGTAATTGCGCCTTGTCAACCAACAACTCTTCACTTGGTATGGTATATTGGGTTTTGGTATAATTTCTAAATCCGTCAGCCATTGGTTCTAAAACTGATATTCCTTCAATACTTGTTTGTTCTTGAGTAGCATCCATTCTTCCAGCTTTAAATGGCACAGGGATATTAAAACCTGCATTTTTAATAGCTTTTTCTAACGCAACGTTGCCCCCTAAAACAATCAAATCAGCAATAGAAACTTGATTGTTAGCTTTTGAATTAAAGTCGTTTTGGATTTTTTGATACACATTCAATACTTTTTCTAATTGTTTTGGGTTGTTTACAGCCCATTCTCTTTGAGGCAATAATTTAATTCTAGCACCATTAGCGCCTCCTCTTTTATCAGAACCACGAAACGTACTTGCAGACGACCATGCCGTATAAATTAATTCGCTAACCGTTAATCCAGAATTTAATATTGTTAATTTCAAATTTTCTATATCATTAGCATTTAATATGGCAGTTGTTGCCAAAGGAATAGGGTCTTGCCATAGTAGACTTTCTTTAGGAATTTCTGGCCCTAAATATAAAGAACTAGGCCCTAAATCTCTATGTGTGAGTTTGAACCAAGCTTTTGCAAAAGCTTCATCAAAAGCCAAAGGATTGTCATAAAAGTTTTTTGAAATTTTATTGTAGATAGGGTCAAATTTTAGTGCAAGGTCGGTAGTGAGCATGGTTGGCAAATGCATTTTGCTACTATCAAAAGCATCAGGAATAATGGCCTTACCATTTTTAGCAACCCATTGTTTAGCTCCGGCAGGACTTTTCGTGAGCTCCCATTCGTTTTCAAAAAGAATGCTAAAAAAACTATGCCCCCATCTTGTAGGAGTAGGTGTCCAAGTAACTTCTAACCCCGAAGTGATAGCATCTTTTCCTTTTCCTGATTTATACTTACTTTTCCATCCTAAACCTTGTTCCTCAATAGCAGCAGCTTCTGGTTCTTTACCTACCAATGAAGCATCACCTGCTCCATGTGTTTTACCTAAGGTATGACCACCAGCTATTAAAGCAACCGTTTCTTCATCATTCATTCCCATTCTTCCAAAAGTTTCTCTAATATCTTTAGCTGCAGCCAAAGGGTCTGGGTTGCCATTTGGTCCTTCAGGATTCACATATATCAAGCCCATTTGAACGGCTGCAAGTGGATTTTCTAGTTTTCTACCATCAGAATATCTATTCTCTTCTAGCCATTTGGTTTCTTTTCCCCAATAAACATTGGATTCTGGTTCATACACATCCTCTCTGCCACCCGAAAAACCAAAAGTTTTAAAACCCATAGATTCTAAAGCAACATTTCCTGATAAAATCATCAAATCAGCCCAAGAAATTTTGTTGCCATATTTTTGTTTTATTGGCCAAATTAATCTTCGTGCTTTATCTAAATTGCCATTATCTGGCCAGCTATTCAGTGGTGCAAATCTTTGTTGACCAGCACAAGCACCACCTCTACCGTCGCCTGTTCTATATGTACCCGCACTGTGCCAAGCCATACGAATGAAGAGTGGACCATAATTTCCAAAATCGGCAGGCCACCAATCTTGAGATTCGGTCAATATTTTTTGAATGTCTTTTTTTAATGCAAAATAATCCAAATCGCTAAATTCTTTGCGATAATTAAAATTTGCATCCATAGGATTTGACAATTCAGAATTTTGTCTAAGTACTTGCAAATTTAGTTTGTTGGGCCACCAATTTTCATTGCTAGCCACATTCGTAGTACTCCCTACTACTGTTGCAGACTTTGCAGAATGCCCCATAGGACATTCGCCCGATTTTTTCTCCATTTTTTGTGCATTTGTTGCCCCACATAATAATAAGGCAGAGATTACTAATACATTTTTCATATTTTTATATTTTTGAATTTACCTGTTATTTGTAATTTAACATCTGTGACATTGAAATTTTTGATTTTATTATTTTTAAAATACTCATTGATGAGTTTGTTAAGTTTTTCATCTTCATAATCTTCTATTCTTTCAGTTTCGGCACAATACAAATGATGATGGTTAGATAGAGCGGCGTCATAACGCATGATGTCCTTTTCTGTTTTTACTTTTTTTAAAAGTTCGTTTTCAACTAAAGAATCTAAAACTTTATAAACAGTGCCAACAGAAATATTTGGATGGTTTGCTTTAATGTAATCAATCACATTTTCCGCTCTTGGGTGATTGTTTAATTTAACAATAGCCTCATATATAGCCACGCGTTGCGGTGTTACTTTCAGTCCTTTTCCCTTTAATTGTTCTCTGAAATAATGGTCCATTTTTTTATTTTAGATACCGATAATTATTTCCTAAAGATAATAATTCTTATTTAGGAGTAATTGATATTTAGAAAAAATTTAAGTCCCTAAATAAAATACCCAATGGTGTCATTTGGTGCGGTGGAAAATTTGGCTCATTAAGTTATGCGAAGATTGGGCTTGTGACTCGGGCAAATCCAAATGTGCTACTTGTGCAACTGGCTTTTTTATGTCGTGAATATGTACTGTATTCCATTACACCTTACACCACAAGAAAGGCAGCCCGCTAACGCAAAGCGAATTAGCCAATCATTTCACTTTAAACTTAATGGTTATTTTAGCATAATAAATTTAAGTACACATGCGAAAAATGCGATACTCATCATTCAAATTGAGTTTTTCAGTAAGCCCTAAGTATTGTTACTCTAAAATAATGGTGACATACCCCTTTACAAATTGTTCGGATCCACTCACCTTATTGAGTGTGATGACGTAATAATAAGTCCCATTTTCTAAAACTTGTCCACTGTCGTTGGTGCCATTCCAAGGAACCCTCTAGTCCTCGTTTGCAACGAGGATTTTAGTAGTGGCGTTTCCAACGCCGCCGTCGCAGGTTAATTGTAATTTTTCACATTGGTCGTGAACCAGCGAAAAGGCTAACATTTGACGCGAACTAGTGGGGAGCTTTCATGGCTTGGCTTTCAGCCACCACGAAAGCTTAGTTGTTAGCGGCTGGCATTATATGAGTGATTATTTTGAAAAAGTAAACGGTAATCAAACACCATTGTTTGACTAGTTGCTATGTTTAATGAACCGCCGTATAAGAGAAGTATTGCTCAATACGCAATAATGTACGGTGGTGTGATAGGCTCTCCGCTAGGCTAAAAGTCTAAGGGCAGACTACTCGATTAGGTGCAGTTTTTTATTTTCACTCGTTGTATTTTTTTCTTTGTTTCAATTACAAAATATTCCCCATCGAATAGTATATTTTGAATATTATTTACCAATTGTCACGACAAGACGCAGAAAAGTATAATACCCAATCGGTAAGTCTATTAACCCTAGAAACAAAAGTCCCGAACAAATTTATAAAAGTGTTTTCATATTAGTTACAGTCTCTTAATTTACGTTCACAATCATTAAGTTCGCTTTCGAGATTTCTTATTTTATATTCTAAATCGCTATTGTCGTTTTGCAATGAAGAATTATCATACGATTGGTCATTTGAATTACTTTCAAAATCGTCTTTTTCTGATTTGCAGCCTTCAAGTTCGCTTTCTAATTCTTCTTTCTCATTTTCTAATGTTGAAACCTTGTCTTCAAGGTCTGAAATTTCATAGCCCAAACTCTTAATTTCTTTATTCTTATTTGTCAAAGTGATTGCCATTGACAAAAGTCCAACTGATAGTATAATTGTCAGCCAATGCTTTTTGAAGATTTGTTTTATTTTGTCCATACGGTTGTTTTAAAATCACGCCTAACGTTTACAAACTTGCGCATCATGCGGGTTCGCAGAAGTAAATATAAAGTAAAAAGCTTGAAATCAAAGCGTTAAGCTGTCCAACGAAGCACAAACCGCATGATGCGTAAGTTTGATGTGTGTAGCTGGGCTATTTCTTTATTTGTTACGTCATTTGTGGTAAATTCGATTTCATTGTTGTTTATTTTATTGCATAACTTACATTGCGTCCGCTTCCTTGTTTTTCAATTAAACCTTTATTTATCAACACCGACAAAATACGTTTTACAGTAGGTGATGGTATTGCCAATTTTTCTGAAATTCCACCCGATTGAATATTTGGACGGTTCTGAATAATCGTAAAAATAGATTTTTCCTTAGGCGAAAGCTGTGTTTCCAAACCACTTATATTCAATTTCGTCATTAGTTGCGATTGAATATTTGACAAACAACTCAAAAAGAACTCCATCCAAACAGTTACATCTTCGTTAGGGCGTTGTGACTGACAACTTCTAAGAACCTGATAATAGTCGCTTTTTTGGTTTTCAATCTCGTGTTCAAAACTCACGTATTGTATCCATTTATAGCCATTTTTGAGTAATAAAAGTGCAGATATTAAACGACTTAACCTGCCATTTCCGTCTTGAAAAGGATGGATACTCAAAAAATCATAGACAAAAGATGCTACTTTTATTAAAGGGTGTACTTCCGTTTCAGAATTATACCAATTTAGTAAGTCCCTTATAGCATCTTCTGTAGCAATTCCAGCTTCGGTTGTTTGAAAAATGATTTGTCGTGTGCCGTCAGGAAATGAGGCTTCAACTGCGTTGCTATGTAACTTATAATTACCTTTATGCCATTGATCTTTCTCACTATATTTCATCAAACTATTGTGTAAACTTTTGATGTGGTTTTCGGTAAGATTGATATTTTCATAAGATTCCGAAATTAAATCTAATACTTCAAAATAACCGACTACTTCCTGCGAATCTCTGTCGGTAAGTTTAGTAATGTCAATTTTTTGAAGCAAAACGTCAACCTCTTCATCGCTCATTTTATTGCCTTCAATACGGTTTGAAGCCCCAACGCTTCGCACTGTAGCAATGCTTTTCAACTCTTTGAGACTTTGTCCTTCTTTTCGTTCAATGGCTGTCCAATTTGCATCAAAACGGTCTATTTCACTGATTAAGTTAATCAGTTTCCAATCAATATTCAGTTTAAAATTGTATACTCTATTTTTCATTTTGATACGATATGATACGCAAATATACGATTATGATTTGAAATTGGAAACGCAAAATGATACGATTTGATACGTTTAGATTTGATTGTGATACGAAAAATGTCATTTATATCAACTACGGAATTGTCTTGTCGAGAGTTTATCACGCCTTGCTACCAACAATTATATACGCAAGTATACATAAAGCTTGTGTATATACTTCATCCCCCACAAAAAAAGACCGTCTATAAAACGGTCTTTTTCAAATTAATATATTTAATTTAAACGCTTACGCATTCATAACATCTACCAATGATTGGTCTTTGGCTTCTAGTTTAGATGCTCCCATCAAGAAAATGTCTACTGCTCTGGCAGCTTCTCTTCCTTCTGAAATGGCCCAAACTACCCTCTAGTCCTCGTTTGCAACGAGGATTTTAGTAGTGGCGTTTCCAACGCCCCCGTCGCAGGTTAATTGTAATATTTCACATTGGTCGTGAACCATCGAAATGGCTAACATTTGACACGGACTAGCGGGGAGGATTTCATGGCTTGGCTTTCAGCCACCACGAAAGCTTAGTTGTTAGCGGCTGGCATTATATGAGTGATTATTTTGAAAAAGTAAACGGTAGTCAAACACCCTTGTTTGACTAGTTGCTATGTTTAAT
>JBIKPL010000196.1:0-5662 GCA_044357485.1 Cytophagales bacterium | reverse complement strand
ACTGAAGATAAATTCTTGGTTTTTGGTAGAGGTATTCTTCACTTGTCGGTGTTGATTGAAACCATGAGACGTGAAGGCTATGAATTACAATTGGGTCAACCACAAGTAATCTTTAAAGAAATTGACGGGGTTAAATGTGAGCCAATTGAAATTTTAGTAGTAGATGTTCCTGAAGAATCTTCAGGGAAAGTAATTGACATCGCTACGCAAGGTAAAGGTCAATTGTTGATCATGGAACCTAAAGGAGATTTACAACACTTAGAATTTGAAATCCCTTCAAGAGGTTTGATTGGTATGAGAAGTAAAATGCTTACTGCTACACAAGGAGAAGCTATTATGACACACCGTTTCAAATCATACGAGCCATTCCGTGGTGCTATTGCTGGTAGAATTGCTGGTTCTATCATCTCTATGGAAACTGGTGCTTGTACTGCTTATTCTTTGGATAAATTACAAGACAGAGGTTTCTTCTTTGTTGAACCAGGAGAAGATATTTACATGGGTATGGTAATTGGCGAGCACAACAGACCAAACGATATCACTGTAAATACTGTAAAAGCAAAACAATTGACGAACATGCGTGCTTCTGGTACGGATGACAACGCTAAAATTGCTCCTAAAAGATCATTCTCTTTAGAGGAATGTATGGAATATATCCAAAAAGATGAATATGTAGAGGTTACGCCAAAATCTATTCGTATGCGTAAAATTTACCTTGAAGAAGGTGAAAGAACACGTAACTCTAAGAAAAGCGAATCAAGTAATTAGTATTGATTTGTACTCTATTGAAAAAGCCTCCCGATATTCGGGAGGCTTTTTTTATTGCTAAATTATATTTTACTAAAATGTAAGTTTGTTCATTACTAAAATGTAAATTTGTGTATTACTAAAATGTAAAGCTATGGTTTTGAAATCCGATATAGAAACTGCCTTCAAGCAACAACAGCTTTTGCTTGATAGCAAACCTAAAGGAGAGCTAAGAGAAAAGTTGGCGCAGGTATCATTGAGCAAAGCGTTTGTACTTATCATCACCGGAATAAGACGCTGTGGTAAAAGTACCCTGATGCAACAATTGATTAATAATATAAAAGGTAATGTGGCATTTTTTAATTTTGAAGATCCACGAATATTTGGTTTTGAGACAACAGACTTTGTGAAATTGGATGAAGTTATCGGTAATGATACTTTGTATTATTTTTTTGATGAGATACAAAATGTAGATAATTGGGAAATATTCGTTAGAAATCTACACGATAAGCAAAAAGTGATATGTGTAACCGGTTCAAATGCATCCCTGTTAAGCAGAGAATTGGGTACAAAACTTACAGGAAGAAATATACAAATAGAGCTGCTGCCATTTTCGTTTAAAGAATACCTTTCATTTAAAAAAATAAAAGCTGAATCAGCTACATTTAAGCAATATTTATTGGAAGGAGGATTTCCTGATTACCTTAAAACGGCGAATAAAGAGGTTTTACAACAACTGTTTAAAGATATTATTTATCGTGACATCATTGTAAGGCATTCAGTTCGGAATGATAAAGTGTTGATGAGTATCGCGTTGTATTTAATAAGCAATGCCGGGAAAGAATTTTCTTTTACAAATATCAAAAATACTTTTGGTGTAGGTTCTGTGAATACTGTGATGGATTATATCAGTTGGTTTGAAGACAGTTATTTGCTGTTTACTTTGCCCAAGTTTAATTGGTCCTTAAAAAGTGTGGCCATTAACCCAAAGAAAGTATATGTGATAGATACTGGTTTTGGGGATGCCAATTCATTAAGCTTTTCAAATGATACCGGGCGATTATTCGAAAATGCAGTTTACTTACAATTGAGGAGAAAACATAAAGAGCTTTATTATTTCAGAGAAAAAGGAGAATGTGATTTTGTAGTGAAAGAAAAAAATAAAGTTACCCATGCCGTACAAGTTTGTGCAGAAGTAACGCAAGAGAATTTGCCACGAGAAGTAAATGGACTGGTGGAAGCTTTAAAGTTTTTTGACTTAGAGGAAGGGGTAATTATTACGATAAATCAAGATGATGAAATCGAAAGAGATGGAAAGAAAATCCATTTAATTTCAGCCTGGAAGTGGTTTATGAATTAATACTAAACGAAAGTATAAAACGTTTAGGTTTATCTTTTTACTTGATTTGTTTCGTGAAAATTCTGCCGTTGTTGGTCTTCTTGACCAACAACACTATGAGTTAAGTCGGAAGTTTATTGTTTTTGAAGAAGTTTTCTGCCGTTGTTGGTCTTCTTGACCAACAACTCTATGAGTTAAGTCGGAAGTATAATTTTTGAAGAAGTTTGACCAACAACACTCTGAGTTAAGTTGGAAGTTTATTGTTTTCTGCCGTTGTTGGTCTTCTTGACCAACAACTCTATGAGTTAAGTCGGAAGTTTATTATTTTTGAAGAAGTTTTAAATATTTTATATAATGGATTTTACAGAAGAATATGCCCAGTTTTTTACGGCAACAATTTTAGAATGGAAAATGTTATTGAAACCTGATAAGTTTAAACAAATCATAACAGAGAGTTTGTCCTATATGGTTGAAAATACACGTTTAAAAGTTTATGGTTTTGTGATAATGAGTAATCATATTCATATCATTTGGCAGTCATTGGCAGGTTATTCAAGAGAAGTTAATCAGTTATCATTTATGAAATTTACTGCTCAAATGATTATAAAAGAGCTTAGAAATAATCATCCTCAAGTATTGGAACATTTTAGGGTAAATTTAAAAGATAGAAAATATCAAATTTGGGAAAGGAATCCATTGAGTGTTGAGTTAAGGCAACGAGAAGTATTTCATCAGAAGCTAACTTATATTCATAATAATCCGATTAAGGCTGGTTTATGTGAGTTTCCGGAAGCGTATATGTATTCTTCTGCAAAATATTATATTTGTAATCAGGATGAATGGGGGTTTATTACTAATATATCCGAATGAATTAATAAGTTGTTGATTAAGAAGACCAACAAACAACATTATAATTTGTAGTGTTACTTTTGTGAATAATGCAAACAAGTTGTTGTTGGCGCCTGGTTAGTTATTTCGTTTTTATTAATGGATTTGTGGAAGGCGAACACCAACAACGGCGAAGAAGACCAACAAACAACATTTTAATTTGTAGTGTTACTTTTGTGAATAATGCAAACAAGTTGTTGGTGGCGCCTGGTTAGTTATTTCGTTTTTATTAATGGATTTGTGGAAGGCGAACACCAACAACGGCGAAGAAGACCAACAAACAACATTATAATTTGTAGTGTTACTTTGGTGAATAATGCAAACAAGTTGTTGGTGGCGCCTGGTTAGTCATTTCGTTTTTATTAATGGATTTGTGGAAGGCGAACACCAACAACGGCGAAGAAGTATAAAACGTTTAGGTTTATCTTTTAGCTTGATTTATTTCATGGAAATTAAATTTCAAATCAACTGATTATTATATCATAAAAACATTTATCTTTGCGGTCTGCATTCAACTGAGTGTAGTTATATTTCTAACCTTAATTGCTTGCCAAATGGTGTTATGGTAAGTTGTAAATGAACACTTTGTAAATAATATGAGTGAATTAAATGATGGTTTTAACTGGGACCTGGTAGCAGGTAAAAGTTTTGCAAACAAGTACACAGAAGCTCAACGTGTTGAATTAGAGCAAATGTATGAATCAACACTTTCTGAAGTAGTTGAAAATGAAGTAGTAAAAGGAAATGTTGTTGGTATTACGGACAAAGATGTAATTGTAAACATTGGTTTTAAATCTGATGGTTTGGTTGCATTGTCTGAATTCAGAGATTTACCAGATCTTAAAATTGGTGACGAAGTTGAAGTATTTATTGAAACACAAGAAGATCACTTGGGTCAATTGGTACTTTCTCGTAAAAAAGCAAGAATTGTTAGCGCTTGGAAAAACATCCAAGATTCATTAGACCAAGACTTAATCGTTGAAGGTTTTGTGAAAAGAAGAACTAAAGGTGGATTGATCGTTGACGTTTATGGCGTTGAAGCTTTCTTACCAGGTTCTCAAATTGACGTTAAGCCAATCCGCGACTTCGATATCTTCGTTGGTAAGAAAATGGAAGTTAAAATTGTGAAAATTAACTATGCAAACGATAACGTTGTAGTTTCTCACAAAGTGTTGATTGAAAAAGATATTGAAGCACAAAAAGGCCAAATCTTGAACAACCTTGAAAAAGGTCAAGTTCTTGAAGGTGTGATCAAAAACATGACTACTTTCGGTGTGTTCATCGATCTTGGTGGTGTTGATGGTTTGCTTCACATTACTGATATTTCTTGGGGACGTATCAATCATCCAGAAGAAGTACTTAAACTTGACCAAAAAGTTAATGTTGTTGTACTTGATTTTGATGATGAGAAAAAACGTATCTCATTAGGTATGAAACAACTTACGCCACACCCATGGGATTCTTTAGACAAAGACATCGCAGTAGGGTCTAAAATTAAAGGTAGAATCGTAAACGTTGCAGATTACGGCGCTTTCCTTGAAATTTTACCAGGGGTAGAAGGCTTAATTCACGTTTCTGAAATGTCTTGGTCTCAACACTTACGTAATCCTCAAGATTTCATCAAAGTAAATGATGAATTGGAAGCAGTCGTGTTAACGCTTGACAGAGATGAAAGAAAAATGTCTCTTGGTATCAAACAATTAACAGAAGATCCTTGGACTAAAAATGATGTATTGACTAAATACGGTATTGGTACGAAACACAAAGGTGTGGTGCGTAACTTGACTAACTTTGGTTTGTTCATTGAATTAGAAGAAGGTATCGACGGTTTAGTACACGTTTCTGATCTTTCTTGGACTAAAAAAGTGAAACATCCGTCTGAATTTGTGAAAGTGGGTGAAGATCTTGAAGTAATCGTTCTTGAATTAGATATCGAAAACAGAAGACTTGCTTTAGGGCACAAACAATTAGAACAAAATCCATGGGATACTTTTGAAACAGTATTCGCCATTGGTTCTACTCATAGATGTACAATCATTAACAAAAATGATAAAGGTGGAGTACTTGAATTACCTTACGGTTTGGAAGGTTTCTGCAGCATCAAAAATCTAGTGAAAGAAGATGGTTCATTTGCTGAAGCTGGTGAAGCTTTAGACTTCCGTGTAACTGAATTCCACAAAGAAGAGAAAAGAATTATCCTTTCTCATACTGTAGGTTCTGAAGACGAAGTTGCGGCAGAAGAAAAATCTAAGAAAAAAGAAGTAGCTAAAAAAGCAAAAACTGGAGAAAAAGCAGCTAAAGCTGTAGACTCTTCTGCTTCTACTTTAGGAGATTTAGATGTACTTTCTGCATTGAAAGAAAAAATGAATGATGCTAAGTAATTTAGCCATTTAACAAAAAAAAAGGGTGTCGAAAGACACCCTTTTTTTTTGTTAAATGGTTGGTTAAGTATTAGGTACAAGGTATTAAGTCCAAGGTATAATGTTTTGTATTATGACTTCTGATATCTTATTTTTATTTAATCATACTTGTATAACTTGTTTGAATTTTGAAAAAAAAAGTATATTAATTGTTGTTTGAGCCTAATACCTAGTGCCTTGTACCTAGTACCTTGTATCTAATACTTAGTACCTTTTTTTACTTTTTTGTACCTTGTACTTAAGACCAAATACTTAATACCTTTTTTTT
>JBIKPL010000195.1:0-5692 GCA_044357485.1 Cytophagales bacterium | reverse complement strand
CTCCAAATTACTCAATACCACCAATTGCTCCAAACTAGCCTCATCACGAATATTTCCTTTTAATTTGGGGTTATTGTCTCTCCATTCTTTAGCCGTTACACCAAATAAAGCGACATTTAACAGGTCGGCTTCGTTTGCATACACCATGTTTAGTTGATTATGATTTACTAAAGTAGGAATAATATTTTCTTTTATTGCATCAGTATGTATCCTATAATTAATTTTTGCAATTGTTCGCTGCAAATTCCAATCTAACTGTTGGCTTTGACTTTCTTCTTGTTTTAAGCGCTGAAATTCTTTGATAAGGTAGAATTTAAACTCAGCGCTTAACCAAGTAGCAAATTCAAAAGCAATATCCCGATGAGCAAAAGTACCACCATACCTGCCTGTTTTTGAAATGATCCCTTTTGCATTTGTAGACTCAATCCATTTTTTAGAAGACATCGTAAAACTGTTAAGTCCCGCCTGCTTTCTAAACCCATCGAATTCGACGGGTTTAAAATTAGGATTATGTAATAATTCCCAAAAACCCAGCAATTCAATTGTATTACGATTTCTTATCCAATTTTTAATGATATCATCTGTGTTTTCAGCATTCTTATATTTTGCAATATCCGTCAATGACAGATACTCTTCCTCATTATGATTATAAACAACAACCTGAATACCCTTAACATCAATTATTTGATTCTTTCCCATGTAGTTTTATGTTAAAAATTAAAAATATTTTTCAGTATAATTCAAAATAATACAAGTGCTAAATTTAATACAAAAATTAATTATGTACGATGTATTCCAAAGAAATCATTCGTTTTGATTAGAATATTGTGTTTTACTTGTAAATTTGAGTTCTTACGATTCCTGAAGCAATGAAAGAAATCCTGAAAAAAATAAAAAAGTTTGAAGTCAAAATCAGAACAGCCATCAATACCAAGATGCATGGCGACTTTCATTCTATTTTTAAAGGTTCAGGAATTGAGTTTGACGATGTAAGGGCTTACCAATATGGTGACGATGTGAGGTCCATAGATTGGAACGTGTCAGCCAAAGGGCACGGCACATTCATCAAAACTTTTCATGAAGACAAAGAGCAACATGTTTACTTTATTGTAGACGTAAGTGCTTCACAGCACATTGGAAAGCTAGGTACACAAAAAATAGATTTGGCAAGGGAAATTGCGAGTATCTTGGCACTTTCTGCTTGCAAAGAAGCTTCCTTGGTAAGCCTTGTCTGTTTTTCTGATCAAAAAGAAAAATACATCAAACCTGGACGTGGCTTAAAACATGTATATTCCATTATTTCAACACTTTACGAACTCGAAGCAAAATCTACCAAAACCAATCTTAATGCGGCCATTAACTTTGCCGCCAATGTGATTAAGAAAAAATCGGTGGTCATTTTACTCTCCGATTTCATAGACGAAAACTACGAAAATAACTTAAGGGCTTTGGCCAGAAAACACGATTTAGTAGTGATTCAACTCACGGACAGAAGAGAATCGGTACTTCCTCGACTTGGCATTATCCCTATTTTCGATAAAGAACAAAAGAAAACCCTTTGGATCAATACCTCCTCTTTTGGATTTAGGAAACGTACAAAAGCCAAATTTGCGGCAACCAAAGAAGCCATAGAAAGCATTTGTAAACAAAACAAGGCCAACTACTTACAAGTACTTACCCATGAAGATTATTTGGCAGGTTTAATTAAATTATTCAAAACGAGACAAACCAAGTAAAATTGAAACACCCTTTATACATATTATTTTTGTTAATTACCCTTGGTTTTCAAGCTTTTGCCAAAGACAAGCCCATTCTTCGATTTCACCAAAAATCCACCTTGATTGGAGAGCCGATTCAAGTGAGTTTAAGTTATCGTCATCACAAAGAAAAAGAAATTTTATTTCCAGATACCTTATATCATTTTACCCCCTTTGAATTTGTAAAAAAAGAAATTTTCCCAACCAAAACCCTCGATTCGATTAGTATTGATAGCGTAGTGTACACCTTAAATACATTTGAAATCGACATCATCCAATCTTTGGTATTGCCCATTTATATTTATGCTTATAAAGATACCGCAGTGGTATTTTCAAATACCGACAGCATTCAAATCAAGCGTCTCGTCACAAACCAAAATCCTGATTTAACTTTAAAATTTGACACCCAATTTCAAGCCCTAAGGCCATCTTTTGACTATATCTTCTGGATAGGCATAGTATTAGGCATGTTATTTTTTGCCGTAACCGCTTATGTAATATTTGGTAAAAGAATCAAGAAACAAATAAAACTATATTTAGCAAAACTTGCTTACGACAAATTTATACATGATTTTGAAAGAATAATTACTCAAATCAATAGCAAAAAAAACAATGCAGATTTAGATAAATTATTAGGGATTTGGAAAAAATATTTACAAAACATTACACATACCCCAACAACAACATTTACTTCCAAAGAAATCTCAGAACTTATCAATAATCAAAAATTATCATTGGCATTAAACAACATTGATAGAGCCATTTATGGTGGAGAATTTGAAGTGGAAGTATTAGAAGAACTTACCATCTTGAAAATTATAGCCAAAGAATATTACATCAAAAAACAAGAGGAGGTGAAAAATGATTAACACTTTTTACCTCTATTTCAAAAAATCAATTCATTGGCTCAACCCCGATACGCTGATGCGTTTTGAGTGGGAAAATCCAATGTACCTTTACCTGATTGTTGCCATACCATTATTGTTTGTCATCAGATGGTTGTTAGACATTCGTTTTCGCCAAAAACTTGATTTTGCTTTTTTTAGTCCGGCAGTAAAAATCCATTGGATAACCCTCTTAAGGTTTATTCCCAACATTATTTTTGGCTTATTTATGACCATGATTTTAATTGCTTTGGCAAGACCACAACTTAGCAATCAAACCATAGTACAAACTTCTGAAGGGATAGACATCGTACTGGCCTTAGACATTTCAGAATCGATGACCATCGCCGACTTTAAACCCAACAGACTTGAAGCAGCCAAAAAAGTAGCCCTAGAATTTGTAAAAGGACGAAAACATGACCGAATCGGTTTAGTAGTATTTTCAGGCGAAGCCTTTTCATTGGCACCATTGACAACCGATTATGAACTCACCAAATCGCTTATTAAAGAGATCAATTATAAAATGATCAGCAAATCGGGTACTGCCATCGGCAATGCCCTAGCAGTTGGATTGAATCGCTTAAAAGAAGCCAATTCTAAATCGAGGGTAATCATTTTAATCAGTGATGGCGCGAATGTAGAAGGCACCATTGACCCTAAAACAGCCGCCAAATTAAACCACGCAATGAATGTTAAAATTTATACCATTGGGGTAGGTAAAGATGGAGAAGTGCCTTATAAAGACGAGAAAGGTGTAGTGACAATGATTAAAAACACACTCGATGAAAGCACTTTACGTGACATTGCTACAATTACCCAAGGCCAATACTTTAGAGCATCAGACAATACAGCGCTAGAAACTATTTTCAAAAAAATCAATAGGCTTGAAAAGGCCGAAATTAAAGAAAATAAATTCAGAGACACCAAAGATTATTACCACCCTTACCTCTATTTTGCGGCCGCTTTATTTTTATTATGGCTATTGTTAAAGTCAACTTTTATAGCCAATCCGCTAGAAGATTAAGAAAAAAATAGTCAAGAAATAAACCGATAGGCTAAACGAATCCCCTTTCTATTGTTGATATCTATCAATATTGAAATTGAAGTATATCATATTCCAAATCATACAAGCACTTTATATTTGTAACAGTTATTCATTTTCAACTTAAACTTTTAAAATTATGTCTTTAGTTAAATTAAAAAGCGATTGGGATATACTTCCTAGATTGGCTAGCGATTTTTTTGGTTCTGATTTGCTTGATCGACCAAGTATTTTAGATTTTGATGGTGGTTTATTTCCCCGCTTAGGTCTTTCTTCATCAGTTCCTTCCGTGAATATTTTAGAAAACACGAAAGATTACAAAATTGAAATGGCAGCCCCAGGTCTTGAAAAAAAAGATTTCAAGATTGAAGTTGACAATGGCATGCTTTGTATCAGCGTTGAAAAAGAAGAAGAAAAAAAAGAAGAAGGCTTAAATTTTCAGCGAAGAGAGTTCTCTTATCGCAGCTTTAGTCGTTCGTTTCAGCTACCTGAAAATTCAGTACCCGAAAAAGTTGATGCTAAATACGACCATGGCATACTGCAATTAACGCTTCCCAAAAAAGAAGTAACCTTACTCAAGCCCAAAAAAGAAATCAAAGTGGAATAAGGAACAAAAAACAAAAAGCCTGTCTTAGTGATAGGCTTTTTGTTTTGGTATTTTAAAAATAAGGTTAGTTTTTAACTAGCAAGAAATTTCTTAAACTTTACTTTATGTGTTTTTCTGCTCATGCAAGTTTTGGTACTAGCATCATTTTATCCATAATTGGTGTAGCAACGCTTCAACAGGCAACGCAACCCAAGCAATATTTATTTGCAAGCATTCCATTCATTTTTGCAATACAACAATTGGCAGAAGGCATTTTGTGGCTTGGTTTAGAAGACTTAAAATACGCATACCTTCAAAAAATAGGCATGTATACCTTCCTGTTTTTTGCGCAAGTAATTTGGCCAATCCTTGTACCAATACCCATTAAGCTTATCATAAAAAATGAAAAGTGGTTTAAAATTCAAAATTTTCTTTTGGGAATAGGTGTACTTATTTCATTGTATTTAGGTTATTGTTTAATAAAATACCATGTAGATGCACAAATTATCGAAAACCATATTGCTTACAAGCAAGATTACCCTGATACAATAAGTAGATATGGAGGAATACTATACCTTATGGCTACCATTGGTCCTACTTTTTTTACAAAAATTGACAAAATGTGGCTTTTAGGTGTCGCTATTTTATTGTCCTATTTTCTAACAGTTATATTTTACAAGGCATATATTGTTTCTGTTTGGTGTTTTTTTTCGGCCATTATTAGTATTGCCGTATTAAAAATAATCTATGAGCTCAATAAAGATGCTATTAAAATTATTCATAAAAAAATTGAATCAACTTAAATTATTCGTTTCAAAAAGCAATATGATATGTCTTTACTTTAGTGTAGAGCATTTAAAACAAATATAAATTATTTAATGATAAACCATTTATTTGCAATCAATTCATTATCTTTAAAACCAAGTAAAAGGAGTTAATCTTTCGGATACACGTACATTACAACTAAAAAAAAGTTTATGAAACTTGCATTTGAAATTAAAAACCAATTAGCTTTATTTTTGTAGCCCTTTGCGATATGCAACAATACGTAAAAGCACATCCAAGTATTTCCAAAATAGAGCTATTAGAAAATGACCAAAATTCAATTTCCGAAACGTCAATTTCTATTTACCGTTCAGTTAAAGGTTGACAAAGAAAATGCAATTATTGCGGCAATTTCAACGGTAATGAAGTGGACGAAAGTGAAAATGATATTTAAAATCCATCCAGAAAATGATTCAAACTTTATGAATAAAAAGATAAATTTTAAAAATATTTTCTGTTAAATTTATTCAACAAGTAAATATTGTTTTAAAACACAACATGAACGACTAATCATCAACATGGCAAAAAATAAGGCGATAAGCGGCTTACATTAATAATGTGGGTTACCATTAAAATTCGCCCAACCTAAAAGACACTA